>NZ_NPKW01000194.1:0-112429 GCF_002265885.1 Vibrio sp. 03_296 | reverse complement strand
TCACGGTCAAGGTCACTTCTGACCGTCTTCTACGTTGGTCGTGGTTCCTGACAAGGTCACTTCGTCTGCTTCGTCAACACTGATGTTGCCGTCGCCTACGGTCGTCAAGTCGATGCTCGGTAGATCCGCATTGTCCGCATCCAACGTCGCGCYTTCTGTGTCGCTCGCTGGGTTGCCCGCGCTGTCCGTCACGTCCGCTTCACGCTGATCGCGCCATCAACCAGACCTTACCTGTAGGTCTGCGGTCGTGCTGAACTGCCATCTTGAACGGTCGCTTCGAACGAGGCTGTGTTGCCTTGCTGTCGGTCACGGTCAAGGTCAACTTTCTGACCGTCTTCTACGTTGGTCGTGGTTCCTGACAAGGTCACTTCGTCTGCTTCGTCAACACTGATGTTGCCGTCGCCTACGGTCGTCAAGTCGATGCTCGGTAGATCTATATCAATTTCATGTACAGAAGTTGCTGATGCAGCGAACGGATTACCCGCCCAGTCGTCTCCCGTTACAGTAGCGGTAACCTTGTTATCCTGAGCCAAGTCAGAGCCTGAAACAGAAACTTCCCATGTTTTATTACTCAATACCGAAGTAGTGTAGGTTACACCATTCACCACAACGGTCACTTGATCGCCAGGCCTTGCATCGCCTCCAACGGAGCCCGTTACTTTTACTAGGCCTTCGCTTTCTGCTTTATTGATCACATTGTCATCGGTGATGGGGTCGATCTTGATCGTTCCACGTGCAAACGTATCGACTAGGTAGAACTCCGTAGAAGTTGCTGAGCCAATATTACCCGCCGTGTTTACAACATCTACTTTGGCATCGACGACATTATCTGAATCTGCGCTTAAATCTGAGCCCTTAACTTCTATACTGTATTTCCCGTCGACAACTTCACCAGTGTATTCAACGCCATTGATAGTGAGAGTAACAACGCCCGACGAGAAAGACTCACCAGTTACCGTACCAGTTACCGTTACCAAAGAGTTAACTTCTTGGGCATTAATTACAGAGTCAGAGGTGATTGGATCAATGTCGATGTTCACGTTAATAGGCGTGTCATCAAATCTATGAACCGATTCCCCTGTAGAGGTAACTTCGTTACCTGCTGCATCGGTTGAATTAACGGTTACTTCAAAAGCAGTATCAACAGCAAGGTCTGAGCCGCTTACAGATAACTCCCACGAGCCATCTTCAGAAACGCTACCTTTGTATTCGTTACCGTTAATGATTGCAGTAATAACATCTCCGGTTTTGATGTCACCACCAGTTGCTGAACCAGTCACTGTAATAGTCTGATTTTTCTCCGTTTCTGTAATCACATCATCTGAAGTAATTGGATCAACAGAAACCGTACCAGCCTGCGCTGTTGTATCTAGAGTAAACGTCAGCGTGCTGCTGCCAGAAGTGTTGCCTGCCGCATCTGTCTGACGAACGATGATCGTATTATCGCCTTCCACTGGTGTTGGCGCGGTGGTTGTCCATTCACCATTGACAAAGTACTCCACCGTCGCACCTTCTTCGGTGCCTGCAACGGTGAAATCACCTTTATTAGTGAGGAAGTCATCCGCCAAGCTACCGCTGTCGGTATCGAGATTGATCTGCGGCGCATCTGGCGCTGTAGTATCGAGAGTAAACGTCAGCGTGCTGCTGCCAGAGGTGTTGCCTGCAGCATCGGTTTGACGAACGATGATCGTATTATCACCTTCCACTGGTGTTGGCACGGTGGTTGTCCATTCACCATTAACAAAATACTCCACCGTCGCACCTTCTTCGGTGCCTGCAACGGTGAAATCACCTTTATTAGTGAGGAAGTCATCCGCCAAGCTACCGCTGTCGGTATCGAGATTGATCTGCGGCGCATCTGGCGCTGTCGTATCGAGAGTAAACGTCAGCGTGCTACTGCCAGAGGTATTGCCTGCTGCATCGGTCTGACGAACGATGATCGTATTGTCGCCTTCCACTGGTGTTGGCGCGGTGGTTGTCCACTCACCATTGACAAAATACTCCACCGTCGCACCTTCTTCGGTGCCTGCAACGGTGAAATCACCTTTATTAGTGAGGAAGTCATCCGCCAAGCTGCCGCTGTCAATATCGAGAGAGATCTGCGGCGCATCTGGCGCTGTGGTATCGAGAGTAAACGTCAGCGTGCTGCTGCCAGAGGTGTTGCCTGCGGCATCGGTTTGACGAACGATGATCGTATTGTCGCCTTCCACTGGTGTTGGCGCGGTGGTTGTCCATTCACCATTGACAAAGTACTCCACCGTCGCACCTTCTTCGGTGCCTGCAACGGTGAAATCACCTTTATTAGTGAGGAAGTCATCCGCCAAGCTACCGCTGTCGGTATCGAGATTGATCTGCGGCGCATTTGGCGCTGTCGTATCGAGAGTAAACGTCAGCGTGCTACTGCCAGAGGTATTGCCTGCTGCATCGGTCTGACGAACGATGATCGTATTGTCGCCTTCCACTGGTGTTGGCGCGGTGGTTGTCCATTCACCATCCACAAAATATTCAACAGTTGCGCCATCTTCGATATCTGTGACCGTGTATGAACCATCATTTGTTAAAAAGTCATCAGCTTTGGAGCCACTGTCCGTATCTAGAGTGACAGTCGGTGCTGATGGTGCAATGGAGTCAATGTCTTGTAATGTTGTATTAGCATCATTTAGTAGATCAAATAAAGAAAGGCTTTGTGCTTCGTTTAAGCCCAGCGCTTGTAATCCTTGAGTACTAAAGTCAGTGCTCGCCAGAGATTCTGCACCAGTACGCGAAATGGTTCCGCCAGCCACTAAGCTTGAACCACCTGTTTCGCCTGCGGCCGTCGCAAAGTCGTCACCCAGTTGCGTCGGGTCCTGTCCTTCTTCTAATGCAGCAAAAATCTGTTGAATGTCATCAGTGATGTTGGTTTCACCGGCATCGGTTGCAATGCGAAATTGGGGTACATCTGTTTCTTCCAGCGTTTCAATAACTAACTCGCCCGGAGCAATGGCTTGTCCTGGCGCAAGAATTTTAATGTTGCCGTTTAAATCCAGAACAACAATACGACCAGCAGTGAGAGACGCTCCTGCAAGGAAGGCTGTGAAATCCATAAATAACCTCTGAGATGACTGTAGTACTTTCGTCAATTTTTTGACTGACAGACTAGTTCTATTTTCTTACCCTATAATATATCAAACCGACATAGATGTGGCATCTCAAAATCCAGCCCAATTTACATTTACGTCACTTATTGGCGACTTTGATCACGCAGTCTCATTTTTGAAGCAGAATCACAGTTTGATTCGCTTCGTTAAAAAAGCCAAAACGCTATATAATTCAATTTCAATAAGTTAGAATTTGATCAATAAATCCACTACAATGTCAGGAAATGAGACTTTTCATCTCTTTTGGCACATTCACATAAGTAATACCAGTGTTAAAAAATTGACGATTTGCTTTAACAATCTCAAAATTAAGACAGTTAATGCTTTAGAATTAGTACAAATAGATTAGTAGGAGAAACACAGTGAAGTGGACCCAAATAAATGCATTTGCCTTAGGTGCAATGCTGACACTTCCTGCTACAGGGCAAACTCTGGAGCAAGCTATCTCGATTACATTAGCCACCAATCCTGAGTTAAAAAGTGCATTTAACGAGTTTGTGAGTAAGCGCTACGCCAATGACGCCTCATCCGGCGCGTACTTACCTCGAATAGACTTAGACGCTGGCATTGGTTATGAATCCATCAATCCAGCAGAGGGCGAATCTACCGATCTCACTCGCAAAGAAGCCTCTTTGACTTTCACCCAATTGATTTGGGACGGGTCGTCTACGCTAAACGATATGGATCGCACGGCGGCCGAAGCCGAGTCTCTTCGTTACCAGTTACTCGCAGATGCTCAAAACAAAGCGCTTGAAGTTACAAAGGTTTACTTAGATTCTGTTAAAGCGTATGAAATTCTTTCCCTTTCAGAAAGTAACCTTGCTACCCACAAACGTATCTATAGTGATATTAAAAAGCGCGTGAATTCTGGTATTGGCTCTACTGCCGATCTGTCACAAGTTGAAGCTCGACTAGCAAAGGCACACGGAAACTTGGCAGCAGCTCAAAACAACTTATTTGACTCGCACACCATGTTCACGCGTCTTGTTGGTCAAACGCCGCAATCGCTTATTTTTCCGCGCGCCGACCAAACTCAAATTCCATTCACTTTGGATGAAGCGGTCAGCCAAGCTTTTAATCAACACCCTGTGATTAAAGTTTCGCAAGTGGATGTCGATTCTGCTCGTTATCAATACAAGCAGACCAAAGGTCGCAACTACCCAACGTTTTCTTTTGAAGCCTCACAAACTTGGCGTGATGATGCCGGCGGCGTAGAAGGAAACAGCGATGAATTAACTGCAATGTTGCGCATGCGTTACAACCTATACAACGGCGGGACGGATTCCGCAAACTCTGAAAGTGCGGCTTACCAACTCAACAAAGCGAAAGATTTACGTGAACGTACATTTCGTAGTGTTGAAGAAGGTTTGCGTCTCGCATGGAGTGCCTTGGATTTAACTCTGCAACAAAAAGAGTTCTTATCTGATCACGTGGACTCCGCATCAGATACTGTGATTGCTTATGAGAAACAGTACCGCATTGGTAAGCGAACATTACTAGACTTGCTCAATACCGAAAACGAGCTATTTGAAGCACGTAAAGGTTACTTGGATGCAAAGTATGCCGAGCAATACGCTAAGTTCCGTGTGATGAATGCAACTGGCCAACTGTTAAATGCACTGCGTGTGGATATTCCTAAAGAATGGGTTGAAGGGGTGGAGTACTAATATGAAAGCATTTATTTTGCCTCTCGTTTGTTTAACATTTGCGGCAACGTCCGTTATTGCAAGCGATAAAGCTGATGAGTACGACTACTTGGCGACACCACGCGCCGATCAAGTTGCTGATCTGCAAGACCAAGATCGAGACGGTGTGATCAACGCGAGAGACTTGTGCCCTGATACCCCAAGCACTGCTGAAATTGATAATGACGGTTGTGGTACTTACGTTAAAACCTCGCAGCAGATGCAAATCCGAGTTTTGTTTGCGAATGACTCAGATAAAATTAATCCTGTTTTCCGTAAACAGATTAAAGAGATGTCAGAGTTTTTGAAGCTTTACCCATCAACTTCAATCGAACTACAAGGTTACGCAAGCCGTACGGGTAATGCAGAACATAACTTAGATCTGTCCAAGCGCCGAGCTGATAACGTACGTGAAATGTTGATTGGTTATGGTATTGCTCAAAGCCGAGTACGTATCGTCGGCTTCGGTGATAGTGCCTTAGCCAATGAAGGGACGGATGAAGTCAGTCACGCACTTAACCGACGTGTCGTCGCCTCTGTTGTAGGATACAAAGGCGATGTGAAAGAAGAGTGGACTATTTTTACTAGCATACCGAAAGCGAAGAAGTAGTTTTTCACGTAAGGGGCATTTCGCCCCTTTTCTTTTACTCAGAAATTAATCTCGCATTGGTAACTCTTGGATTAAGTGATACTCTTAGCGACGGTTATTCATAACGAGATTTTACAATGAGCAAATTGACCGCAGATACCCAAGCAAACCTAGAATTATTTATTGAAGAGACTCAAAGCACCAAGTTGGTTTGGGGTTTGCGTAACGAAGAAGGATGGCTAGCTTGTGACTCAACAGAGTTTGAGCAAAGTGAAGTTATGCCATTCTGGTCAACCAAAGAAGACGCTATGGCACATAACGTTGAAGAGTGGGCTGACTTTGAAGTGTTAGAAATTCCTCTAGACATCTTCGTTGAAGATTGGTTGATCACCTTAGATGAAGACGGTGTTCTTGTTGGTGTTAACTGGAATGCTCAACTTGAAGGTAAAGAAATCGAACCGTCAGAATTGGCAAAAATGTATCTATAATCTTCAGATTCGTTTCATTTATCTGTTTCAGACCAGCATTACAATGCTGGTCTTTGTACATTGGAACATTAAATCTCTTCGTTCTATCGAAAAACATTGAAATCATATGCATATTTTATCGTTAGTTATCGAGTGGATCACACCGTTCTCCGTACGTAAAAGATAAGATAGGCGACTGGTTCCCCCTTTCTAACACCATGTTTATACGTAAATTACTTTTATGGTTCGTTCTACTGTTCTGTTCCGTACCCGCTTTCGCGGAAAGTAGCAGTTTTCATCATTGGTATGAGTTCTATCAACAGAAACTAAAGGCCGATGACGGCGCAGCCTTTGACTTGCTACAAGAGCGTTACTCAGCACTATTGCCAAGCGCCGAGAAGCTCTACGTCAGCGGGCTACTGTTTGATTACCTTTCAAATAGGGATCAGCCCTACTATGGTGCAAGTCAGCATAGCGATAGCCACTTTGCTCGCCAAGAAGCTCTCTATGTCGATGCAATGTATTTGCGTAAAGAGGGGCAATACGATTCTGCCGTTGAGAAATTCCGTGCCGTGTTGAATCATGCTGCTCAACTCGATGAAAAAAACACCAAAGAACTCATTTACTATCAGCTTTGCTACACACTGAACGAGCAAGGTGAACTCCACAAAGCGAAACACTTCTGCTCAAAGCTACAACAACAGATAGATAGCAATGACAGTACATTACTGCCTAAGTACCTGAGCTATCGTATCATCGCCAACAATTTCAGTTACCGAGGCGAGCCCCATCTTGCACTAGCAAACTACCAGAAGATGTTGCATGCCCTACCCGCTAACGCCGATCGTTCGGGCGCTTTTAATGATATTGGCAACCAATTACGTGAAGTCAGCCAATTTCAACAATCAGAAAACTACCTTCTCGATGCTTTGGCAATTCGACAAAATGCAAACTCGCCAACAGAGCTTGCTCAAGTGTTACACAGCCTCGCACAGCTCTATGCAGATTGGCACAAACACGAGCAAGCCGAGAGTTATTATCAACAAGCCCTGGCCCTATTACGCAAAGACCAACATACCTTCGGCCTCGCAATGACCTATTCCGGACTTGGCTCTTTGTATATTGAACAAGGGGAATTCGCAAAAGGAAAGGAACTGCTTAATCAAGCGCTAAATGAAGCCAACTTGGGTCAAAACCACCGTTTAAGCGCGGAAATTCATTATCGCTTTAGCCTTGCCTACTTGCAGGCAGGTGAGCTTCAGGCGTCACTTTCTCATGCCGACCAAGCGTATCAATCTGCGGTTTCAATGGATTTTCTTTCGCTTCAGGCAAAAGCATCACTACAACTTTCTGAGACTTATAAGGCACTGGCTGATTTTCCCCGAGCCTACGAGTGTTACCACCGATATGCCGAGATCGAGTTTCGATTAAGAGACAAAGACACGACCAGTGCACTTGAAGCGTTGGATCTTGCTCAGCAGCAGTTTGAATACCAACTGCGCATTGCACAATTGCAAAGTGACAACGACAAAAAACTGATTGAGCTGCAAAACTACCAACAGAAAAAATCACTGTATAGCTTATTGGTCGCGGCAACGCTTATCGTTGTTGGGTTATTTTTCCTCACCAGTCAGCAAAAAAGAAAGCAATCTCAGCTCGATATGATGACGGGAGCATTAAATCGTGGCTCAGCGATCAAAGCAATTAAGCAAGCGAGCTCAGCAAAGCATCCACACAGCAAAAACGTTTTGATTCTGTTTGATCTCGATAACTTCAAATGGGTCAATGATCAGTTTGGTCATCCAACGGGAGATAAGCTGTTAATCACTATTTGCAAAACTTTGCTTGGGGAGCTGCAAAGAGGTGATGTTCTTGGCCGGTTAGGTGGTGAGGAATTTATCTTGTTGCTGCGAGAAGTCGAAGATATCGATGTGCAATTTCGCGTTGAAAAGTTGCATGATCTTATTAGCGAATGCCGTATCGCGTCTCCATCGAATACCGCTGTATCTGCTAGTGCTAGTTTCTCTTTTCTCGCCACTCCTAGAGCGCTTTCAGATTTCGATGAGCTCTATTCTATCTTGGATCAAGCGCTTTATCAGGCGAAGAAAAACGGCCGTAACACCATCATTGATGCCTACAACGCCGCGATTTAAACCCATATTTGATCGATCAGAAAATGAAAAAGCGATAATTCCTGTGCGCTAAAGGCGCCAGTGAATTATCGCAACTCAACGGCAATGATGCCATTTTGTGTTTCGTTTATTAAGATTCCGCGTGCTGCTTTTCAACTAAAGAAGCCATGATCACCTCACGGTTGTCTAAATAGTCATTCAGTCCAACTTTACGTAAGTGACAAGAAGGACAATCACCACAACCATCACCAATAATGCCGTTGTAACACGTTAAGGTTTTTTCTCTGACTAATTGCAAAGCGTTATTTTGATCCGCAAGCGCCCACGTCTCCGCTTTGTTGAGCCACATGAGTGGTGTTTGGATCACTAATGGCTTATCCATGCCCTTCACAAGAGCACTGTTCATCGCTTTGACAAAGTCATCACGACAATCTGGATAGCCAGAAAAATCGGTTTCACACACCCCAGTAATGATCGTCTCTGCGCCAATTTGATAAGCGTAAATACCCGCCAGCGTGAGGAAAAGAATGTTACGACCAGGAACAAACGAGTTAGGTAAACCATTCTCCTGCAGTTCATGAGATACAGGAATATCGTCGCGAGTCAGTGAACTGATAGCCAACTCATTGAGCAGCGTCACATCCATCACTTTGTGCGCCGCTACACCCAGCTCTTTTGCCAGATTTTGCGCCACTTCGATTTCAAGACGGTGACGTTGGCCATAATCAAACGTGATGGCATGCACTTCATCAAACTCATTGAGTGCTTTGACTAAACAGGTCGTCGAGTCCTGACCACCACTAAAGACCACTACGGCTTTGTTCATAAATAATCCCTCTTACGCGATACTCAGGTACTTATGTGTTTGAATCGACAAACGCCAATTGCGCTTAATACAGGTGTCGATGCACAACTGAGTCGCTCTCTCTTTTTGACTAATCGGTTGCAGTGCGATCGTCGTTGTTGCAGGCACTTGAGCACGAAGCAGTAAAGCATCTAACTGGTCGATGTCTTTCTGAGTACCGACCGGATGTTTGATCTCGTTAGCTCGTTGCAAAGCACTGTCTAAAATCGGCAACTTACCTTTCATCGCGACTTTAGGCGATACCGTCACCCAAGTGTTTGCGCTTGCTTTGACTTCATAAGTGCCACTGGTCTCTATCTGACATTGGCAGCCAATGGCTTCAAATGCTTGTGTCAGCTCAGTAAGATCGTACAGACAAGGTTCACCGCCAGTAATGACGATGTGCTTGGCGCTGTAGCCTTGGCGTTGGTACTGCTCAACAATGGATTTGGCATCCGCTTGACACCACGTTGGACTGTCGCCTGTTTTAACGATGATCTCCGCAAAACTTTGTTCATCTTGCTCTGCAGCTTCCCACGTTTGCTTGGTATCACACCAAGAGCACCCTACAGGACAAATCTGTAAGCGCACGAAAACCGCTGGAACACCAGTAAACACACCTTCGCCCTGAATGGTTTCAAACATCTCGTTAACTTTGTACAACGTCACTACAACCCTAAAAATTTTTCGCAAGGCGCAGACCTTAAATGAGAGTCGCTCCTAGGTCAAATGAATCTCTTCTCAACGAAAAAATTCATTGTTAATTTGACTCATTTTATAGTTTCATACGCCTCATTATTCTTTTCTCTTTTTCATTTTCATTAAGTGTAGGTAAGCATGTACAAGTTGATTGCGCTGGATATGGACGGCACATTACTCAATAGTGATAAACAGATCTCTGAACCCAATAAAGAAGCGATTCGCCAAGCTCGCGCGGCAGGCGTGACCGTGGTACTTGCTTCTGGCCGCCCGTTAGAGGGAATGCAAAGCAAACTGGAAGAACTACAGATCGATTCAGACAAAGACTTTGTTCTTTTTTACAACGGCTCAATGGTCAAGAACGTGGCGACGGGTGAACTCATCCATGAGCAGATCATCGATGGCAAAGCGGCGAAAAAAATCGCTCGTTTGGCTGACAAACTTGGTGTATACGTACACGCATTCAGCAAAGAATTTGGCCTGATTACTCCGCAAAACAATCCTTACACCGAGATTGAAGCCAACATCAATGGTCTCAGCATTACCGAAATGAATTTTGATGCCTTAGCGGATGACCATCCAATCATCAAAACCATGATTGTGGCTGAGCCCTCAGAGCTCACCAAAGCCATCGCCGCCCTACCCGCCGTGTTGCACGATGAGTTCACCATTGTCCAGAGCGCTCCATTCTTCCTCGAGTTTTTAAACCCAGCCAGTAATAAAGGAATTGGTGTGGCTGCGATTGCAGAATATCTCGGTATTCGCGCGGAAGAAGTAATTTGTATGGGAGATGCCGAAAACGATCACCATATGTTGAAGTACGCAGGGCTTGGCATTGCTATGGCTAATGCCATGGAAGAGACCAAGCAAATCGCAGATTACATCACCGACAGCAATAATGACCATGGCGTCGCAACGGCGATTGAAAAATTTGTGCTCAATGCCTAACGCTCCTACCGGAGGGCTCATGCCCTCTGGTCTATCTCACATTTTGGGAGCGAGTTAAAACTTTATCTTGCTTAACTAAACTTTACCGTACAAGACACCGCCAAAATGATAGCATTAGTGCGATTACTTTAATCTCAACAAAGTGAGCACTAAATGTTTGTTAATCTTTCAATAAAACAAAAAATCATCTTCCCTGTTTTTCTTATTATTTCTCTATTCGCCGTTAGCTCTGTGTTGAATATTCTCGCTTCTCAAAAGCAAACCGAGCTAACTCACACCCTTCGTGATGATATCATGCCAACGCTCTTCACCATTGAAGATGCGTATCGTGATATGTATCAGGCGACTTCCGCGATCCAAGGTTTGGTTCTTTCTGATACCAAACAAGAAATTGAACGCGAGCAGTTTGAATACAAAGATAACGCACACAAAGCTATTCCTCGTATGAAAGCGGCGCAAAAGTTAATCGATTCAGGACTTTTGCCTTCCACCGCGCAACGTGAGCTCGACGTGTTAGTCACACTGGCCAATAGCTGGCTAAAGGATTACGAAACGTTACTCAGCCTACCTGAGGATCAATGGTTTACCTATTACGATGAAAATAAGGGCACATTCGATAAGAAGTTTTCAGCCACTCGTAAACAACTCAATGTTGTTAAGAAATTAGTGGAAGAGGCGCAAAATACTCTTCAGCAACAAATTAATAACGCAGCCTCTCAAGCGGAAAGAACACTGGAACTCGGTACCCTTTTTGTCATTCTACTGGCCACAGCAATGTGCTGGTTCTTAATTAAAGCCATCGTAACGCCAATTGAACACATTCGCAGCGCGATGGATGAAATTGCCTCTGGTGATGGTGATTTGCGTCAGCGCATTGAAATGGATAGCAATGATGAAATCGGCCAACTTGCTGGCGCGTTTAACGTGTTTGTCAGCAAAATCCAAGCAACCATTGAGCAGGTGGTGAACACGACCAACAATGTCCGTAGTGAAATGAATCAGTTAACGGAAATCACTCGCTCTGTTGCAGATTCAACCTATCGCCAACAGCAAGAAAGCGAAGTGGTGGCCGCTGCCGTGCATGAAATGCAAGCAACCAGTCAAAGCGTGAGTGACAACGCAACGGATGCTGCAACAGAAAGCCACAACGCCGATCAAGAAGTGCAAAACACCAGTCAAATTGTTGATAGCACTGTGGATGCGATCCGCCGCCTTGCTGACGATATTAACAACGCAAGTCATGTGATCCATACGCTTGACGATGATGTGAGTAACATCGCTTCTATTTTGGACGTGATTCGTGGCATCGCAGAACAAACCAACCTTCTGGCGCTAAACGCAGCCATCGAAGCGGCGCGTGCTGGTGAGCAAGGCCGTGGATTTGCCGTTGTCGCAGATGAAGTGCGTTCACTCGCGAGCCGCACTCAGCAAAGTACCGGTGAAATCCAAACCATGATTGAACGTCTGCAAGGCGGCGCTCGCCAAGCGGTATCGGTAATGGAATCAAGCAAACGCAGCAGTGACTCCACGATTGAGTCAGCGCAATCTGCAACTCATTCTCTGCAAGAGATTTTACGCGCTATCGCCAATATGAGTGAGATGAACACACAAATCGCCACCGCAGCGAATCAACAAAGCAGCGTAAGTGAAGAAGTAAACGCCAACGTCCAACGCATCGCAGACAACAGCAGCGCGATCGTGAGTGTGGTTCAAAATGCCGAGACCGCCATTCAACGTCTATCACAGCAATGTGGTCAGTTGGATCGCCTTGTGTCGCAATTCAAATGCTAATTTGCCAAGAGTAAAACAAAAACGCCTCGGACAAAAAACCGAGGCGTTTTTATTTCTTCACTTAATTCTGTTGATTGAAACGCTTTGTTAAAACCGCAAACAATAATGCGATGAGAGGATAACGCAAAGTCTCGACAATGAAAGAATAGAGACCACTGTAAGCGATAACACCTTGAGCCAAAGTGATGATCAAGTTAAAGGAAAGCAACGCCACAACAATGATCAACGTATGACCTTGAGAGAGTGATACCTTAGAGGTTTTGAAGAACACCACCAACAGTGAAATCACAATTAATGTGGCTAACCAAGCGGAAAACACCGGTAATGGCCACATGGCGGTTAACACTGCTGCCAACACGGCCATCGCAATCCAAACGCTTTTTGCGCCAAGCAACTGAGCAACGTTTACATTCGGTTTGCTATCCAAACGAATGATGTGCCACGCCACTAAGCCACCGAGCAAACCACCAATCATCATATCGGCGATAAACGCGGCGCCAGAATAGAATTTGCCAAGCATCACCACGCTGATCACCAATGAAGTCAATCTTAGTGCTCGTCCACTTCGCAACCAGCCTAGTCGGTGTAAAATCAAAGCAGATAAACACGCCCAAACCGCAATAGGTAAGCTCGGGAAGCCGAAGCCATAACTTTGCGTCATCTCAAGCACTGGCCAATAGACATGTGGCCTCGGAAGTGCAAACCCTTGTTGAGCAACCAAGCAAAGCAGTGAGGTCGCAACAACGGCAAAAAACAGTTGATAGGTAAAGTCACGGCCAAAACGCCACATTGCTAATGGCATTACCACTAAAAGTATTTCAGGCGAAGTCAGATAAATCGAGAAGTAGCTGAGCAACAAGCCCAATGCGCTCAGCACTGGAGACGATGCCACAAACGATTGCAGTTGCATTAACCAACCCAGCTCTACTTGATGGTAACTTGGCGCCGATTCAACCAAATCATTGACGTAGGCCACTGCTTGATCCGTCGCTTGGCCAAACATCTGTTGCACCATTGGCCACTGTTGCGGATAACGGTATTGACTCGCTTCAAGCGCCAAAGGAGACAGTAGCATGGCAGAGGCAATTTCAACGCCGTAGTGTGGGGCAAACCAAACCGGAAGCTCATTGCCATCTAAACTATTGTTGAAGTTGAATGCCACTACTGATGAATCAGAAATGCAGTCATAGAATACCGCCTGTTCATTGTAGCCAAGCACTTTACCGACGGTAACCACCAGCCCGGTTTCTTCCCAAGTTTCTCTTTGCGCGGTAACCGCAGGGTCCTCACCCGCAATGATCGTTCCTCCGGGAAGAGAAATTTGATGAGTTAAGATCTCATTGACTAAAACCAACTTGTCATCTGCACGGACGATACACAGCGCCCCTTTCAATCCCTCAGGTAATGAGGTTGAAGAGGTCGCAAAAGAGAAAGTGGAAAACACCAATGAAATAATGAGACTGATTACAACGAAAAATGACCGCTTATACACGCCAGACAACCTTTACTTTACCTATTGTTTTATTTGTATCTTTTTAGAACGAAGCCATCGATTCGTACACCGAGAGCACTCTGCTCAAAAGAGTTGGCGCAATAATGACAGGAAACTCGATATTTTTCGACCTAAATTAACTTCAATCTGCGAGATGAAAGCCGTATTGAACGTCGTATCTGTCGTCCCAAACCATACGCCCTACTTCACTCCTCTGTGTCTTTAGCTGCTAAAAAGAAACAAGCCTCGCAAACGAGGCTTGTGAGTAAGTTAAAGTTTTGTCCAAGCTTGTTGCCAGTTGGTACCCACACCTGGCTCATAGGCACTCGGTGTTGAACTACACCATAAGTTATAAGGCCACGACTTACACTGGTATGTCGATCCCACATTAGTCACAACATCACCCGCACTGTAATTTGTCCCCGCCACATACGCATTCGCATCGGTTGGCGGTGTTGGTTCGGGTGTTGTTGGCGGTTCAGGCGTCGTTGGAGGCTCTGTGGGTGTGGTGCCCGAGCCCGAACAATCTGAGCTACCGACAACTTGCCATACTCCCCACGGGCCAGAGTCAGACGGGTTATCTCCTTGAGTCCACCAACCGGCTTTCCAAGATTGACCAGCCCAGCTCACCACATCACCCGCGTTGTAGACTTTGCTTGCCTGCCATTCATTGGCGCACGTGCCATCTGGTGGTGTGGTGGTATCTTTCGCGCTTGCTGAGACTTCTGCGCGATAGATTGTTGAGGTTTTGTCGATTTCAAACACTAACGCCGCTTTGGCCGTACCAGCTGTGCTTGCTCCGAATTCAATAGAGACACGACAGGTTTGCCCATTAGAAAGCGTCGACAATGTACAGAGATCACGACTGATTACTGGCTTAGTGGCAACGCCAGATCCCGTCACACTCAAGCGGTCAACCATAAAGCTGCCTGTTCCTGTATTTTTGATCGTGAACGTGTGACTTTTCAGCTCACCAACATTGAATGCCGTTAGTGTTTGGGAAGGTGTATATCCGACGGAAACAGTCTCTGAAGTCGGTGTGACATTACCGACAATACCATCAACAAAGCTGCGAAGCGCGGCAATATCACTGTACACACCGTATTTGCCCGGGCGAGCACAACCAATGCCCCAACTGACGATCCCAAGTTGCGTAATGGAACCCGCTCGATTGATAACGATCGGTCCGCCACTGTCACCTTGGCAAGAATCGATGCCACCTTGTGGCACGCCAGCGCAAAATGCCACCTCTCCCACATTGGCGTAACTTCCCCCCGCTTGGCGACACGTGGCATCCGATATCAATGGAACATCCACTTCCTGTAGTACCGTTGGTGAACTGCCACCTTCTGTCGTACGACCTAGCCCTGCGACCGTCAGCCAGTCACCCACCGCTGCATATTGGCTCAAACTACCCGCCGCGATATCAACCGCCGTCACACCTTGCGGTATTTGGCTAAGTTTGAGTAGTGCAATGTCATTTTCAAACGTCGATTTGTTGTAGGCAGGATGCATGTAGATTTGGCTAACGTTGGAGCGCACCCCATCCGTACCGTTGTAAACAACGCCACCGATTTTGACGGCGATCTGGCTTGGTAGGTCGCCATCGACACAGTGAGCAGCCGTCAGCACATAACCATTGCCAATGTAACTTGCGCCACAATAAGAGCGGTTACTGTTACGGCTGACAATTTGCGTGTAGAACTTCCATTCACTCGCATTGGCGGGAGTACCGCCAACGATACGGGGCTGAATGTCATTCGATTGAACAACGTCTGTTTGCGTCTGTGAAAGAACCTCTGCGCTGACCGATGCAGACAACATCATCAAGCTGAGCAGAGTAAGTTTCCCTGTCGATTTCAATGTCATTTCCTCTTGTTTAATCGGGCGCTTATTGCGCCACATATTAGACAAGCAGATAAAAATCAACCTCCCAACTCGATTTATAAATTATTTATAGAGCTTGCGAGAGACGTGCAACATTCGAGCTAAACATCTTGTTACATTCACACAGCAAAATGATCCGTTTCACATATTTATTTTACAAATCAATCAGTAAGAGCCTTTTCATAAGCGAGACTATTGCAATAACAGCGCAAAAGGAGTTGATCTCACCCAGAGTAACCACTCAGTTTTTCAGCGATTTTCTCAACCAGTGAATATGCGGCTGAAAACCATTCTTCTCATACACAGCAATCGCGGTTTGGTTGAAATCCCACACTTCAACAAACACTTGTTCAACACCATAATCACGGAAAGTTTGTTCGATTCTGGCTAATAGCGCCTCTGCAATCCCTTGTTGGCGAAACGGCTTACCAACGTATAACTCATCGACACTGCCCATCTGTAAAGGGCGGCTCACTGTCGAAATCAGCTCGCAAAAATGCCCTGACACAAACCCCACCACTTCCTCATCTACTTTGGCGACAAACACCAAACATTCAGGATCATCGAGATAGCGAGCAATGCTTTTCTCTTGCTCGATCTCTTCTGCGCTTTTAAAAAATTCAGGGCACTGTAAATGATGTTCATCATGCAAATCGAACATCAAATCATTAAGGGCTTCAAGGTCTGAAGGGCGTGCCGCTGATAAGACGACTTTATTCATGGCTTATCTGCTACATATTAATAAAGTCTACATTGTAGTGAAACCGAGCGTAAAAATCCTTCTTAAGCACTTGGAACTGTTTGCTTGTGGCTCGCCTTACAACCTTTTTTTGACTCTTTAGTCGCGTTATCAGCCTATCCAGCGATGAACATCATTTTTTAAACCTTTACTCGAACGCAGATTACTTAATAGCCGCTGTGCTCGCTTTATCTAAACAACACAGATATCTGCTTAGAACAGAGTAAGGAAAAATATAATCACGAAAACTGAAAAACCGTGAATTGCTCAAAAAGTTCTCTCTCTCGTAAAAATATACAAGCATCACCACTCTATAAAATAATTTTATAATCAGATAATATTGACAAATGCAACATTAACTATTTGTGTTGTTTTTTCGAGCCTGAGGCCAATTAACAATTAAGTCATTTAACAAATTACCTTTATATTGATAATTTCATTTCGTTGTCCATTCAGATTCAAATAATAAGACAAAAATTAAAACAATACTTTTGCAATAAATAATGTCGAAAATTAAACCAGTCAAATGCAATATATTAAGTAAACGTAAATTTTACATAGCAATACATTTGAACGATTAAAATCAATTTATTTAATCTTAATAGGAAACTAAAATGAAGAGTTCATTTTCTTACACAACATTAGCACTGATAATATCAGGCTGCCTTTTTTCAACCGCATCTTATGCTCAAAAGCCCGTAGAAGAAACAGTTACATCAACAACTATCCGTGCCGTCAACAAGTTAGGCGGATTTGTCGCCAATGTCAGCGCCTATACAAGCAATTTCACCCCCTATAAAGTTACGTTTATTTCCGGAAAAGCTGGGGCGCTAGGTGCATCATTAAGCGTAGTGAATACAATAACTAAAATCATTGTGGATGCTTCGATTGAAGGCCAATGTAAATCGACTGAAAGTGATGACCAACTTGAAAATTATTGTGAAACACCACCGAGTTTCGTTCAAGATAAGTTCTGCATCGCAAATACCGACAATGTTAGTAAAAGCGAGATTCGGGTTTTAATCACTGATATTATCGTTCCCCGCTCAAATAATGGCATTCAGCCTCAACAAAGCATCAACGTCCCCCATGGCTCAGAAGCTTGCATCAGCATTCCTAAAGAAGTAGGTAATGTCTCAGTGGTAAATGGTGAAAATCAGATGGTCGTTGACAGAGTGCTACCGATAGACTTCTTCTCTGGTAATTACGGTATGGTGATAAAAAACGGAAAACCGTGGTTGAAAAAAAAGGCACCGAGAGCTTTCTATAATATGACTCTGGCTCATAAGGCTTGCTACAGCATCATGCTCAACAGCTCATTCGATCTCGATGGCGGCGTGAGAAAATGCATGGATAAACTCGCAAATGGCGACCGAGCCAAGCGCACAGAGTTAGAAAAAATCTTCACCATTACAATGGAGCACGCAGATTATCAAGAAGTAACCCGCACTTTGAAAAAGCGTGATCTGAATGATTTTTTACGTCATGCAGTCTATCATCAGAAACACCCATCTAATCCGGATATCTTTGTGCTAAGCGGTACTCTGATGATCGACGATAATACATACGCGGCAATCGAACCTATGGATATCTTCCGCGAAAATGGAGAACTCCTGCTTCCTGAACGCATTGCGGTATACAAAATTAATACCACACCGAGAAATGCGCCGAATCTTTTAGGTGAGTCATCTGCACCTGATCCTGGAGTAATTGTTGATACAAAAAGTGGATCGCTTGATTTTGCCACAGCAACCCCAGTGGATAATAATATTCCTAGTGGAGTTGGAACTATCGATTTTTAATTTTGTACTTTTAAAGCAGCACTCTCGTGCTGCTTTAATTTAAGTAAAAATCTATAAATTATCATGCTTTGAAAGTATTTATATTAAACATATCATGCAGTAAAAACAGGTGTGCAATCAGTTGCTATTAAATCCTGACATGGAGTTTAGCTAATCACTTTATAATATAAGTAATTGTCTAAATTTCTAAAATCTACATTAGAATTAACTTATTCACCTTAAGGAAACTCTGTATGAATTATATAAATTACTACAGTTGCAATTTATAAATCATGCAGATACTCTTCATATGCAAATAAAACTTACAAATAGCTAAATTAGATAACGCTATTTAATTTAATGATTTAGTAGAAACAAGTAAATTAAGGAACTTTATGAAAAAGAATGCACTCTCATTAATTATACCACTAACTGCTCTTAGTGCCGTATATTCATTTCCCTCTCATGCTGTTTATAATGGTGTTGAAGTTCAACCTAAAGAAGCGCCTTACATGGTTTTTCTAAAGAATAAACAAGGTTTTACCTGCACTGGCACTCTAATAGCTCCCAATACGGTATTAACGGCACTGCATTGTGCAATTGATGATCTAACTGCACACTTCTTATATTCACAAGATGACAAGGGAACGATTGATAGTATAGAAGCTAAAGTGGTTAACTCATATGACCCTAATTACTTATATACTTTTGATGACCAAGATTACCGTTACGATATCGCTATTCTAGAGTTAGATAGTACTCCCGATAATGTAGAATGGCTCCCCGTAGCATCCGGAAGTATTCCATTAGGCGCAGAAGTCTATCCATTGGGTTACTCTTCTGGACAACTAAAAACAATGCCTATTCCTGCTAAGGTGGTACAAAAAGAGCATTCCAAAGCGTACTACATTGAAGCATATTTTTCAGAATGCCCCCAACTACCATACTATTCAAACAGTTACTTTAACCAATCTCGTCATGCTGGAGATGAAAGGCGATGCAGTTTTCTTGAACAAAACTATATATTGAATGACCTAGCAGCGAGTAGAACTGAGTTCACTATTGCAGTTGAAAATCCACCTCTCCGCCCCTCCCATAAGGATTATTTTTTAGATAAGGATAGCGGATTTACCACTAAGTATAGTTCGACAACAGGGGATAGTGGCGGGCCACTAATTTATAACGGTGAAATCTATGGTGTAGCCAGTACAGTAACTAATTCTTATGCACCACCATACAACGTTGCTACTTACTATGAAGGCTTTGAAAGAGAAGGCGCTTTTAACTGGATAGTTGACACAGTTAAGAATATTCAAACTCGTGTCAATAAATCAGTTCCTTTATCTGAGATGCATACAGAACAAAGGCTAATTTCATTCCCACAAAACTGACATCTTCAACACACCTTGTAGCTTTGTACATTCTACAAAGCTATCTTTCTTTAAATTTATTTTTATAAATCAATGCCGTTGGGAATCTTATTATGAAAATGAACATAAAAATGGATAGTATTGCGCTATCGGTTTGCACACTCTTTGTTTCAATATCAAGTCAAGCGGTTTCTTTTGGTGAAGAAACGTCTGCAAAGGAGTATCCTTATCTTGCTGCTATTGACAGCGCGTGTACAGGAACTATCATCGCCCCTTATACCATCCTTACCGCAGAGCATTGCACAAAGAATGCATCAAAAGTCTACCTACTGACAAACGATATCCCTAGCGACATCGGTATCGAAGTCGCTGTTGTTAACGTGTATAAGCCTGACCACATTTCATCACCGAATGGTAACTTCGATATAAACCATTTTGATGATGTCGCAATCCTTGAAATCGCAAGCATGCCGGAAGGTGTTACTTGGCTCCCAGTATCTTCAAAGCGAATTCCTGATGGTGCAAATTTTCGACCTATTGGTTATGGCTTTGGCTTTGGAGTTAGCTCGTTAGATGAAAATAAACTAACTCGTCGAGAGATACTCCGTAAAGGAATTGAAGAGTCTACCGTAGTTACAACTACACAATGTGATGATTACTATCGCGAAGCATTACTCAGAAAATGCGAACAACATCCGCAGTATTCCAACCAGCTTTTTGCGGGGCAGTACCCGCAAGAGTCTGAAGCTTATTGTGATGTCCAGTATTCCGGGCTCTACAGTACTACAAGTCGAGACTACCAATATCTACCGAAAGCTGGACACTCAATCTGTGCTGATAACCATAATGTCAATGAAAGTCTCTTTTCTCATAAGTCGAAAAGGCCGTTAGCCGATGATTTTGGAAATCCAATTAATTTTGTCTCTACATGCCCTGGAGATAGCGGCAGCCCACTTATCTATGATGGTAAAGTATACGGCGTAGCAAGCATCAACGTTGATGCAGATTGTGATACTAACCCAGTGAGCAGTTATGCTGGCTTGACTCGGCCGGGCCTATTTCCTTGGATTGTCGACACCGTTAAAACAATCCAAAGTAAGCATCAACCTAACTCACAAAACAATCGAGCTATCGTTTTTCCTAATTAATAAAATCTAACCGCATTACACCCCCACCCAACATTGCGATAAATATTGGATGGGGATCGTTTATTTTTCTGGAAATAATCTGATCAATTCATTAAGACTGGTCGGATCGTCGATGGTAGATGGCACAGCGTATTGTTCACCATCAGCAATTTGACGGATGGTACGGCGCAAAATTTTGCCTGAGCGCGTTTTGGGTAATCGCTCAACCACCAAGGCTTGTTTAAAGCAGGCAACGGCGCCGATTTCATTTCGCACTTTGCCGACGAGCTCTTGCTCCAGCTCGGTTGGGTCGATTTTCACCCCATCTTTAAGCACCACAAAGCCCAGCGGCAACTGTCCTTTGAGCTCATCGTGCACACCCACCACCGCACATTCCGCGACAGCAGGGTGAGCGCCAACAATCTCTTCCATTTCTCCGGTTGAGAGACGATGCCCCGCCACGTTAATCACATCATCAATGCGACCCATGATAAAGAGATACCCCTCTTCATCCAGATAACCGCCATCCCCCGAAACATAGTAACCCGGGAACTGGCTCAGATAACCCGATTCAAATCGGTCATGATTGCGCCATACGGTTGGCAAACAGCTTGGCGGCAAAGGCCTTTTCAGTGCGACAAAACCTTGCTGCATTGGCCCTGCTCTTAACCCCATTTCATCCAGTATTTCCACTTGATAACCCGGAATAGGCATGGTGGCCGAACCCGCTTTGACTGGCATTAACTCAATACCAACCATATTGCCAGCAATCGCCCAGCCAGTTTCCGTTTGCCACCAGTGGTCAATCACGGGCTTGGCCGCTTGGCTTTGAACCCATTCCAAGGTTGGCGGATCAAGCCTTTCTCCCGCCATAAAGATGGTCTCCAGCTTTGAAAGATCATACTTCTTTAGATGCTCGCCTTGCGGATCTTCTTTTTTAATCGCTCGGAACGCCGTTGGCGCTGAGAAAAGAACGTTAACTCCATACTCTTCGCACACGCGCCAAAATGCACCAGGATCCGGCGTGCGTACTGGCTTCCCTTCAAACAAAATCGTGGTGCAACCATGAATCAACGGCGCATACACAATATAAGAGTGCCCGACGACCCACCCCACATCAGATGCCGCCCAAAACACGCCATCCTGCGGCATATTGTAAATGGCGCTCATCGAATACTTCATGGCCACGGCATGGCCACCGTTGTCACGCACCACCCCTTTCGGTTTGCCCGTCGTGCCTGAGGTGTAGAGGATATAGAGGGGATCCGTTGCCAATACAGGAACACAAGCGTGCGGTAGCGCATTTTCAACCGCTTGATGCCAATCAAGATCACGTTCGCTGCTGAGCTGGGCATCGCACTGAGGACGCTGCAATACCACCACTTTTTCCGGTTTCCAGCGGCTCTCCATAATGGCCTTATCGACCATTGGTTTGTAGGGAATCACCTTATTGATTTCGATGCCACAAGAGGCCGTCATGATCACTTTAGGCTCGGCATCTTCAATGCGCACCGCCAATTCATTCGGGGCAAAGCCACCGAACACCACGGAGTGAATCGCCCCTAAACGTGCACATGCCAGCATCGCCATCGCGGCTTCTGGGATCATCGGCATGTAAATCACCACACGATCGCCTTTCGTCACGCCTTGGTCAGCCAACATACCGGCAATACGAGCCACACGGTCTCGCATTTCAAAATAGCTGTAAACCAGCTTGGTTTCAGTCACGGGTGAGTCGTATATCAATGCCGCTTTATCGCCTCTACCTTGTTCACAGTGGTAATCGAGTGCCAACCATGAGGTATTGAGCAAGCCATCGGGGTACCAACGCTCAATGCCATTTGCATCATTGGCAAGAATGGTTTTAGGGAACTCAAACCAATCGATATTCTTTGCTTGGGCTTGCCAAAAGCTTTCCGGTTGCTGCTTAGCCCATTGATATTCTTTCTGATATGCAGACATAGTGTTTCCTCCAGTCTGTCCTGACCTTGTAATCAAACGAAGAGATCAAACTCGTCTGACAGGTTTATTCAAAGACATCGGAGGGAACACGCACAAAGCCCTCCATCAGTATACGAGCGCTGCGGCTCATGATGGCTTTTTCCACCACCCAGCCTTGTTGTGTTGCTTTCGCTTGCGCACCCACCTTTAACGTCCCAGACGGATGGCCAAAGGTGACCGCTTGTTTTTCACCACCGCCTGCCGCTAAGTTCACTAAAGTGCCCGGCACGCAAGCGGCAGCGCCAATCGCGACCGCTGCGGTCCCCATCATCGCGTGATGCAGCTTGCCCATTGAAAGGGCGCGAACCAGCAGATCAACCTCTCCTGCCTCCACCACTTTGCCACTTGAGGCTTGGTAACTTTTCGGCTTCGAGACAAACGCCACTTTTGGGGTGTGCTGGCGACCTTCTGCTTCTTCAATCGAAGTAATCAAACCCATTTTTAGCGCGCCATAAGCACGAATGGTTTCAAACTTGGCTAACGCTTGCTCATCATTATTGATCTGCTCTTGCAGTTCCGTCCCCAAATACCCCAACGCCTCAGCATCAAGGAAAATGGTGGGAATGCCCGCATTAATGAGGGTGGCGTTAAAGGTGCCGATACCCGGTACGACAAGGTCATCAATCAAATTGCCAGTGGGAAACATGCTCCCCTCGCCATCGGCTGGGTCAACGAAATCGACTTGGATCTCTGCGGCTGGAAATGTCACGCCATCAAGAGAAAACTCGCCCGTTTCCTGCACCAAACCATTTTGAATGGGCACGTGCACTTCAATGGTTTTGCCGATATTGGCTTGCCACACTTTCACCGTCACCACGCCATTTTGAGGAATGCGTTTTTCGTCGATCAAGCCAGCATGGATGGCAAATGGGCCAACCGCAGCAGACAAATTGCCACAGTTACCGCTCCAATCGACAAACGGTTTGTCGATAGAGACTTGACCAAACAGGTAATCGACATCGTGATCGGCTCGGCTGCTTTTGCTCACTATCACCGTTTTGCTGGTGCTGGATGTTGCCCCGCCCATGCCGTCAATCTGCTTGCCATAGGGATCTGGGCTGCCAATCACACGCAGCAGCAGTTGGTCACGTTTTTCCCCCGCCACTTTTGCCTCTGGCGGTAACTCTGCAAGGTTGAAAAATACCCCTTTGCTGGTGCCGCCTCGCATATACGTGGCAGGCACTCTTATCTGGCTCATCCGCGCCTCGCGCTGTGTAGCGCTTTGTGTGGAGGATCGTGTAGAAGGTTTCATCGTTACGCTCCTTGCTCGGAGAGAAAATCTTGCGCAAATCGCTGCAACACACCGCCTGCTTGATACACATGCACTTCATCTTCGGTATCAAGACGGCACGTCACCGCAACATCGAGTTTTTCCCCATTGGTGCGAGTGATGACCAGCGCAAGGTCGGCTCCGGGTTTGATGTCCCCCATCACGTCATAGAGCTCGGTGCCATCCAGTTGCAGGCTGTTACGATTCACACCCGCTTTAAATTGCAGCGGCAATACGCCCATACCGACGAGGTTGGTACGGTGAATGCGCTCAAAGCCTTCCGCAACGATCGCTTCTACCCCAGCAAGTCGAACCCCTTTTGCCGCCCAATCGCGAGAGGAGCCTTGTCCGTAGTCCGCGCCAGCAACAATGATCAATGGCTGCTTGCGCTGCATGTAGGTTTCAATTGCTTCCCATATGCGAGTGACGTTCCCCTCTGGCTCCACTCGAGCGAGCGATCCTTGCACCACTTGGCCATTTTCTTTCACCATTTCGTTAAACAGTTTCGGGTTCGCGAACGTTGCACGTTGCGCGGTCAAGTGATCGCCGCGATGGGTGGCATAGGAGTTAAAGTCCTCCTCTGGCACGCCCATTTTTGCCAAGTATTCGCCCGCCGCAGAGCTGGCTAAAATCGCATTCGATGGCGAAAGGTGATCAGTGGTGATGTTGTCTCCCAAAATCGCCAAAGGCCGCATACCGGAAAGCGTGCGCTCACCAGCGAGAGCGCCCTCCCAATAGGGTGGTCGGCGAATATAGGTGCTCATCGGACGCCAATCGTAAAGTGGTGACTCGCTACGCTCACTTTCATCCAGTTTGAACATTTGAATATAGACTTGGCGGAACTGTTCAGGCTTCACAGAGCTGCCCACGACTGAATCAATCTCTTCGTCGCTTGGCCAAATGTCACGCAGATAAATCGCTTTGCCGCTGCTATCCATCCCCAGCGCATCGCGCTCAATATCAAAGCGCATCGTGCCTGCAATAGCATACGCCACCACCAACGGTGGAGAGGCAAGAAACGCTTGTTTGGCATAGGGGTGAATACGGCCATCGAAGTTGCGGTTACCCGACAACACCGCAGTCGCGTAGAGATCGCGGTCGATGATCTCTTGCTGAATCTTAGGGTCGAGTGCACCACTCATGCCATTACAGGTGGTACAAGCATACGCGACGATGCCAAATCCGAGCTTTTCAAGCTCGGGCAATAACCCCGCTTCTTCAAGATAAAGCTTGGCCACTTTTGAGCCGGGTGCAAAGGAGGATTTCACCCAAGGTTTGCGGATGAGGCCCAACTGGTTGGCTTTCTTCGCCAACAAACCTGCCGCGACAACATTGCGAGGGTTACTGGTGTTGGTGCACGAGGTAATGGCGGCGATGATCACTGCACCATCTGGCAGTTCACCTTCTTTTTCTTGGTATTGCCCGGCAATGCCACGGCTAGCTAACTCAGAGGTGGGCAAACGGCGATGAGGGTTAGACGGCCCAGCAAGATTGCGCGAGACCTGAGACAAATCAAACTCCAACACACGCTCATAGTCGACCAGCTGTAAATCGTCGGCCCATAATCCGGTGTGTTTGGCGTAGTTTTCCACCAAAGCCACTTGCTCTGGCTCGCGCCCTGTTAAGCGTAGATAGTTGATTGTCTGCTCGTCGATGTAGAACATGCCCGCGGTGGCGCCGTATTCTGGCGTCATATTGGAAATGGTCGCGCGATCACCAATCGTCAGTACTTTGGCCCCTTCGCCAAAGAATTCAAGGTAAGCGGAAACCACCCGTTCTTGACGCAAAAATTCGGTAATGGCTAACACAATATCGGTAGCGGTAATGCCCGGTTGACGCTCACCAACCAGCTTCACACCGACGATGTCGGGCAAACGCATCATGGACGGACGACCGAGCATCACGGTTTCCGCTTCTAAACCACCGACACCAATGGCAATCACACCAAGGGCATCGACATGGGGTGTGTGGCTGTCAGTGCCAACACAAGTGTCAGGAAAGGCGATGCCATCTTTTACCTGCACCACTGGCGACATTTTTTCCAAGTTGATTTGGTGCATGATGCCGTTACCCGCCGGAATCACACTGACGTTTTCAAACGCGGTTTTACACCACTCGATGAAGTGGAATCGATCTTCGTTACGGCGCTCCTCGATGGCGCGATTTTTCTCAAACGCCTCAGGGTCAAAACCGCCATATTCCACCGCCAACGAGTGATCGACAATCAGTTGGGTTTCCACCACAGGATTGACGTTCGCTGGATTACCGCCTTGCTCGGCGATCGCGTCGCGCAGACCAGCAAGGTCGACTAATGCGGTTTGTCCCAAAATATCGTGGCAAACCACGCGCGCTGGATACCAAGGAAAATCAAGATCGCGACGTCGTTCAATCAACTGTTTCAGGCTGTCGGTGAGCGCGCTAGGTTCACAGCGGCGCACCAGTTGTTCTGCCAAGACGCGCGAAGTGTATGGCAAACGCGCGTACGCGCCTGGAGATATCGCCTCGACCGCTTCACGCGCATCAAAGTAATCCAGCGAACTGCCCGGTAGAGGTTTGCGATATAAGGTATTGTTTTTATTGCTCATGGACTTGCTTCCCATGCAAAACTGCGGAAAACCTCCCCTCGTGATTGAAGAGAGGTCAATCTCTAGGCGCTAGCGCTGTTCAATCGGCACCCAATCTTGGTGATCTGGGCCAACATAGTCAGCACTTGGACGAATAATTCGGTTATTGCCACGCTGTTCAAACACGTGTGCCGTCCAACCCGTTAAGCGACTCATGACGAAAATCGGCGTAAACAGCTTGGTGGGAATATCCATGAAGTGATAGGCCGAGGCGTGGAAAAAGTCAGCATTACAAAACAGATCTTTCTCGCGTTTCATCACCGCTTCCACACGTTCAGAGACGGCGTAAAGATGGGTATCGCCCACCGCTTCTGACAAAGCTTGTGACCAACGTTTGATCAGGGCATTACGCGGGTCGCTTTCGCGATAAATCGCATGACCAAAGCCCATGATTTTCTCTTTGTTGGCTAACATGCGCAGGATATTGCTTTCCGCCTCTTCCGGCGTTTGCCAATTTTCGATCATCTCCATCGCGGCCTCGTTAGCGCCACCATGCAAAGGGCCACGCAAAGTGCCAATCGCCGCTGTCACACAGGAATGGATATCAGACAGGGTTGAGGCACACACACGAGCGGCAAAGGTAGAGGCATTAAACTCATGCTCCGCATACAAAATCAGCGAACAATGCATCACCTGTTTATGCAGTTCACTGGGCTCTTTTCCGGTGAGCATTTTGAGGAAGTAACCACCGATGCAATCTTGCGATTGGTCTTGCGTATCGATACGCACACCATCGTGGCTAAAGCGATACCAGTAACAGATGATCGCAGGGAACAGCGCCAGCATGCGCTCTGTCGCGTCAAGCTGCTGCGAAAAATCGGTTTCTTGTTCTATATTTCCCAGCACAGAGCACCCTGTACGCATCACGTCCATAGGATGCGCAGAAGCCGGGATCAGCTCCAGCGCTTGCTTCAACTCGGCCGGTAAGCCACGCAGGCCGATCAGGCGAGTTTTGTAGGCATCCAACTCTTGTTGTGTCGGTAAGTGACCACGTAACAGCAAGTGTGCCACTTCTTCAAATTGTGCATGGTTGGCTAAGTCAGTGATGTCATAACCACGATAGGTTAACCCTGTCCCCGTTTTACCGACAGTACATAAAGCGGTGCTTCCAGCGCTTTGACCACGTAGGCCCGCGCCACCTAACTCACCTTTCTTCGTTAAAGAACTAGGCATTTTGAACTCCTTTTCTATCTGACGTTGCTCTCTAGCGGAGTGTTTTTCATCAGACGGTTTCACGTTATTGGATTAAGTTAATTCCGACGGTATTCTTCTTGAACTTCCGTTTTTTGTTTTTCTTATCTTTGGCTTCCCTACTTTTCTTGGGCTTCCCTACTTTGCTCTCATCTAAAAAGCGCGTTGGGATTATTTTCCTTCTGAAAACAGTTGGTCGAGCTTGTCTTCGTACGCGTGATAGTTGAGATAGTCATAGAGCTCTTTACGCGTCTGCATTGAATCGATTAACGCCTCTTGATTGCCCACTTCCAACAAGTGGCGATAGACCATTTCCGCCGCTTTGTTCATCGCGCGGAAAGCACTCAACGGATACAGCACCATATCCACGCTGGATTTGGCTAACTCTTCACAACCATACAAAGGCGTTTGACCAAATTCGGTGATGTTGGCCAATATCGGCACGTGCTTGCCCGTAGCTTGCGCTAAGGCAGCAGAAAATTGCTGATACTGCTCAAGTTGGTTCATCGCTTCGGGGAAAATCATGTCCGCACCCGCTTCTACACAGGCAATTGCACGCTCAATTGCGCTATCAATCCCTTCCACCGCCAGCGCATCGGTACGCGCCATAATCACAAAGTTCTCATCGACTCGTGCATCCACCGCCGCTTTAACGCGGTCGACCATCTCTTGCTGAGAAACAATCGCTTTGTTTGGACGGTGCCCACAACGTTTTTGCGCCACTTGATCTTCCATGTGAACCGCGCCTGCACCGGCTTTCTCCATTGCTTTAATGGTGCGCGCAATGTTGAATGCACCGCCAAAACCGGTGTCGATATCCACCAGCAGAGGCAAATCACAGGCGTTGGTGATGCGCTCTACGTCCACCAGTACGTCGTTAAGCGTGGTGATGCCCAAATCAGGCAAGCCGTAAGACGCATTTGCGATGCCGCCACCAGAAAGGTAAATGGCTTGATGGCCTAGGCTTTTGGCCATCATGGCGCAATAAGGGTTGATGGTGCCGACGATTTGCAGCGGATCATTTTGTTGTACGGCGAGTCTGAACTTCGCCCCCGGAGTTAAGCTCATAACACGTTTCCTCTAATCCTTTAGGATCTGTTGTTCGATTAATTTGCGGCTGCCGGAGATGTGTCTTCTCATCAACATTTCCGACAACTCTTCATCTCGATTGCGAATCGCTTGCAGAATGAATTTGTGCTCTTCCAACGCTTCTTTGGGTCGTGATTGTGCACGAGGTGATTGATAGCGATACATGCGCAATAAGTGGTACAGCTCGTCACACAACAGCGCGATCAGTTCACGGTTGCGACTGGCTTTGATAATGCGATAGTGAAAGTCGAAATCACCGTGTTGATGGAAGTAAGAGGAACCCTCAACTTCATCGATGTGTTTAGAGTGTGTCGACAATAGTAGCTCAAGGCTCAACAGCTCTTCTTGGCTGATGTGGCGAGCGGCAAGCCTTGCAGCCATGCCTTCTAGTGCTTCACGCACCGCATACAGCTCCACCAATTTTTCAGGTGAAAGGGTAATCACACGCGCCCCGACATGAGGAACACGTTCGATCAAGCCAAGCCCTTCTAATCGCATCATCGCCTCACGCAGTGGACCTCGGCTCACATGATAATGCTTGGCTAACTCGGGTTCTGAGATCTTGCTTCCCGGCGCTATCTGCCCATTCACAATCGCTTCAACCAAGGATTCAGTCAGCGACTCGGACTTGGTGTTTTCCTTGTCACTGCCTGCAAGTTTGCCAATGGCTTTGGTGTCTACATTCATATTCAAATACGTTTCCTGACGGCAATCTGTCAACAATGTCTGTCTCTGAATATAAAATAGTCGATCAAATTGTCGACAATCAAGTAAATTGTCGACAATTTAGACTAAGGTATAAACGCTCGTCTTTTCTTCCAATTCGCCATTACGCCGCCAGAGTGGCATTAATGTATTGATTGATATCAACGCTATCTATCTGTTTCTCTGGCAAAAACATCTGTGCGTATTCAAGGTAGGTTCCGCTCTTCAAGAACAGTAAGAACAGATCCATGTCCAAATGCTCATCAAGGGCCATTTTGTACATAATGTCGACAGCCACACTGAGCGGTTTGGCTTTCTTATAAGGGCGATCAGCCGCCGTCAGCGCCTCAAAAATATCCGCAATTACTAGGATACGCTCTGGAATGGAGAGCTGTTCGGCGCTCAGTTTGCGCGGATAACCCGTGCCTTTAAGCGTTTCATGGTGAGTCGAGGCATAGCGTGGCACTCGCGCAAGTTCCTCGGGAAATGGCAAAGATTCCAACATCTTAATGCCACTGATCATGTGCTCATTGATTTTGAAGCGATCTTCGCGTGTTAATGTCCCTGCGCGAATCGAAAGGTTGTATATCTCCCCTAAGTTGTAAAGATGCTCCGGCACGTCGATGTTAATGCCATATTTGGTATCAAACTGCATCGGCCTGTCACGCTCGATAATGTGCTCAACCTTATCCACCAATAATGGCTCTACGGCCGGTAGTGGCGCAGCAGGTGTGGTGAGTCGAGATTCTTCCAACGGAGACAGACCTAAGCGATCATCAAAATGTCGCAACCAAGTTTGCGCCGCAATTTGCTCAATTCGCTCAATCGCCTCTTGTTGCATGAATTCACCACCGACATTACAACGAGCAATAAACGCAAACTCTTCTTGCAGCTTTTCTCTTCGTTGAGCAAGTTGTGCGTCGGCCTGCTCTTTTGAAACGTTTCTCGCGATCAGGCGTTTGAGGTATTCAATCTCAGCATCACGCCACAACACTTCAAAGCGAGTGCGAATTTCATGAATACGGTTGTAGTTGGCTTCGAGCTTAGAACCTTTGTCAACAACATGCTCGGGGGTGGTTATTTTGCCGCAATCGTGCAACCAAGCCGCAATTCTAAATTCTCTACGCTCGGCATTGTTTTGGAATTTAAACGCTTTGAACTTACCTTCTTGGCACTCTTCCGCCACTTTCGCCAACATCAGCCCCAACTCGGGAACACGGTTACAGTGACCAGCGGTATAGGGTGACTTATCATCGATTGCTCCAGCGATGAGTTGGATAAAAGCTTCAACAAATTCTTCCTGCGCTTTTTGATGCTTTTTGATTTCCGCCACCATGTCCATCATCGCTTGAGATAATTGCGAGACCTCTTTGATGCGCGTTTCAACCAGCACTACCTCATCAAAATGTCGTTGTTTAATCTTGCGTGTTTGCGCGATCAAATCAGAAATCGGGCTAACAATTGGCGAGCCAAAAATCCAAGACGTTGGCAATAGAATCATCATCGCAGCGATCGTGATCGCCAGTGAGCGCCATAACTGCTGCGTCACTTGCCCCATCACCACGTCCTCAGGAACCACAACAGCGAGAAATTCTTGGTTGCTGTTGATGGGCATCAAATAGACATAGTGTGACGCACCGCCAATTTCGACAACGTTCATCACGCCATGTAAGTCTGACTGAGCCGCCAGTTCAAGTAGCTCACTGTAAGGGACAAAGCTGTAGTCGCGATAATGGTTGAGCCATTTCTGCGTGAGCCACTCTTTTTGCGCCTCACTGATCTCGCTTAATGCCTTATTAATCACCTCTAACAGTTCAGGTTGTGTCTGGTCAAGATAGAGAAACACCGGAACCTTCTCTGCCATCGGAATTTTTTCTAACTGTATGGTTCGCCCTAAACTACTTTCTTTGCGCTGTTTCAAAGAGTGATAGCTGTTCACCACACTCCCCACCTCGCCTTTCAGTAACCCGTTTATTGCCAAGGATAAATCGGCATAGATACGAGTCTCTGCTGACGACTTTTGCAGCGCAAAGATCTGCCCTTGTACCATGCCGACGCGCGCCTTGGCATCCGAGATTGAATGTCCGCTTTGATTGGCTTCACGACTAAGCGTCGCTACCGCTGGCTCAAGATAAAACAACGGTTGGCTGGTTAGGCCATTTAACGATTCGGACGCAAACACCGCGTTTAAAATGTCCACCTCACCATCGTGATAACGCTGCTTAAGCTCTGCCGAACTGAAACCGTTAGTGAACTCAAATTGCAACCCCGTCATCGTGGCAATCATTTTCAAAAGATCGACCGCGTAACCTTTTGGCTCACCCGCTTGGCTAAAATCAAACGGCATCCAGTTGAGTTGGTTCGAGACTTTAAGCACCCCAGCCACGGCGATGGCCTCTTTTTGATTGGCGGTCAGTACAATTGGCGATATTGCTGGCATTCGTTGTTCATCAAGTTGCTCTTGACGGCTTTCCGCAATGATTTCGCCTTTGCGATTGAATAAAAACGCCGAAATTCCTTGGTCCTCGCTAAGCCCCATCGCTTGTGGCGTCATGTGTGATGCAACCGATGAAAGCACAATATCGATACCGATGACAGAATGGGCGCTGCGAATAGAATACGTTTGCCCTGTAATCTTAAGATGTTGAAACAAATAGGGTTCTGTTTTAATCACCCGATCTTCTAACGCAGAACCGTACCAAGGTCGCTGGGTAGGAAAATAACGGCTTGGTTCTCTAGTTATCCGAGTCACATTTTGTTCGCTATCGTAATAGCGCGTGGTGCGAACACGCTTTTCACCGACACCACGGATATCAATCACCACCCAACGCTCTTGTTCCGAAGCCAACATTTTTTCGCGGATCGTTGGCGAGGAGTTCAGATTGATCACTTGGAAGAAGTCTTCGTTCTTTTTGCCGTAGTAAATGCTATAAAACATCGGGTTATCTGTAAGCACTTCAGTGATCAATGATTGTATTTCTTGACGGGTAAATTTTCTTTCCGTTGCCATCGCAACGCTTTTAAGTATTCGCGCACTGTTACTGGCACTCAGTTCAATATCTTTGACATAGTCACTGACATCACCGGATGCCAGCGTCAATTTCGACATCACTTGTTCTTGGGACATGGCCTTACCAAAGTGATATTGCAGAGAAATGGCGACAAGTGCCGTCATCATGGTCGCAATCAAAAACATGCTGCCAACAGTAAAACGAATGGAAAATTTTCTAGCTTGACGTAACGAACCCTTCATTATTACTGCCCTCCATCGGCAAAATATGGCGAGTTTATGTTCTATTTATAATTATGCAATCCAATGCACTTAGTTGAATTTTAGTATTTACCCGACCTCATATAACCACAAGTGCATATTGGCTTTTTGCCAAAGTTTCCGTGAACTTTATGAACAAAATCGACTTTATGACCGTTATTTTTTTTAACTGCCTTTTAGAGACAATTCGTTAACACCTTTTTAACCTTTCATCATTCCTAACCCGCCACGGCGAGTGAGGAACCACTGATAACAAGAACCACAGATAACAATAAGTTCGCTTCATCATCGAAGCGCCGACATAAGGAACGTGAAACATGTTTAAGGCACTCAAACCTACTCTGGCCGCATCGATCATCGCCGCCTCTTTTTCTTTTAACGCTTTCGCGGCAGAGATCGAAAAAATCCACTTTCTCATCCCTGGGGGTGCAGGTGGTGGCTGGGACATGACCGCTCGTGGTACGGGTGATGTTCTGCAAAAAACCAACTTGGTGGAGAATGTCTCATACCAAAACTTGTCTGGTGGTGGCGGTGGTAAAGCCATTGCGCACCTGATCGAGACGGCAAAACGCCAAGAAGACACGCTAATGATCAACTCAACGCCGATCGTGGTGCGTTCACTGAGCGGTGTGTTCCCTCAATCCTTCCGTGATTTAACGCCAGTGGCAGCGACGGTCGCAGATTACGGCGCCATCGTGGTGGCAGGAGATTCGAAATACAACACATGGGAAGAGGTCACTAAAGACTTCGCTGAGAACCCACTCAAAGTGAAAATCGCGGGCGGCTCTGCGCGTGGTTCGATGGATCACCTCGTTGCCGCAGCAGCATTTAAAGGCCAAGGCTTTGATGCCAAACAAGTTCGTTACATCGCCTATGACGCAGGCGGTAAAGCGATGGCTGCACTGCTTTCTGGCGAAACTCAGTTGCTTTCTACTGGCCTAGGTGAAGTGCTTGAGATGTCGAAAGCGGGTCAAGTGAAGATCCTCGCGATCACCGCACCAAAACGCATCGAAGCGGCGCCAAACATTCCTACCCTAACCGAATACGGCAACCCAACCGTCTTTGCTAACTGGCGTGGTTTCTTTGCCGCACCGGGTGCGAGCCAAGAGAAGATCAACGAGTGGAACGCGGCTCTGACCAAGATGTACAACACCGATGAGTGGAAAGTGGTTCGTGACCGTAATGGTTGGATCGACAACTACAAAGCGGACAAAGAGTTCTACGCCTTCCTAGAAGAGCAAGAGAAGCAGATGGGTGACCTGATGCGTGAGCTCGGCTTCCTCAAGTAAGCTCGTAACACCTCATATGGGGTTAGGCAGGCGCATTCCATGCATTAACCCCATCCAGTTTCGCCGTTATTGAGGCGCTGCCACGAGCAGTAGAACTACTCCTTTGTTTATTGAAAGTCCTGCTTGCTACTGTGTCCCTGTTATCACGAGTAGCACGCCTTGTTGATGAGCCTCTTTTTCATTGACGCTTCAATAACGGCTTTTTCCTCTTTTGTCTTTGCCTCAATGATTGGAGTTGGATATGTCGGATTTACCAACCAGTTCGTTTAAAAGCAATAAGCTACTCTCAACAGAGTTTCTCCTCTGCCGTGACCGTGTCGGGGCGCTGATTTTTCTTCTACTCTGTTTGGGCTATGGTTACCAAACCTACCAAATCCCATTATTCCCAGGGGATGAGTACGAGCCGTTCAACGCTCGCACCCTGCCCTTTATTCTTACCGTGATTGGTATTGGGCTTTCGTTGCTGCTGTTAGTAACGGGCGAGCCAGACAGCAAAAGTGGTGCTGTAACCAAGTTTGACTGGAAGCTGTTGATCGCTTTTTTGGTGCTGATGGCCCTGTATGGCTTCGGCCTAACCTATCTTGGCTTCGTCTTAGCCACGGGATTTTTCCTGTTGGCGGGGTTTTACCTGCTCGGCGAGCGACGCAAGAGCGTCTTATTGGGTGCGTCTTTCCCATTCGTATTGGCGTTCTATCTACTGCTCACCAAGGGGTTGGATGTTTACCTCGAACCGGGCCTGATTTTTACCCTTTGGTAATTGGCATAAGGAACTGATTTTATGTTAGACGGAATTTTACAAGGTCTATCGACCGCAGTGATGCCAATGAACCTGATGATGGTAGTCATTGGTTGTTTTGTCGGCACCTTTATCGGCATGCTTCCGGGTTTAGGCCCAATCTCGGCCATTGCGCTGATGATCCCAATCACTTACGGCCTAGAGCCTTCTTCAGGCATGATTTTGATGGCGGGTGTTTATTATGGCGCGATTTTTGGCGGTTCAACCTCTTCTATTTTGATCAACGCACCGGGCTGTTCTTCAACCGTAGTAACCGCGTTTGATGGCTACCCAATGGCGCAAAAAGGCCAAGCGGGTAAAGCGCTTGCTTTGGCCGCTTACGCCTCGTTTACTGGCGGTACGCTATCGGCCATCATGCTGTTGGTGGCGGCACCGGCCCTGGCCACGGTGTCGCTCAGTTTCCAATCCTCAGATTATTTCGCACTGATGTTGGTTGGGCTTTCTGCGGTAGCGGCTTTTGCTGGTAAAGGGCAAGTGATCAAAGCATGGATGATGACCATTCTTGGCTTGATGCTCTCAACCGTCGGCATTGATAAAGGCGTTGGTGTAGAACGATTTACGTTCGGCCTGACTGATTTAATGGATGGTTTCAGCTTCTTGCTTTTGGCGATGGCGACCTTCGCGTTGGGTGAAACCTTAATGGGCATTCTCAAGCCTGATCAAGACAACAGCGCGGAAGAACAAGAGCGCATGAGCAACATTGGCTCGATGAAAGTGACTCGTGAAGAGATCAAAGAAGCGGCTCCTGTCTCCATTCGTTCTTCAATTCTTGGCTTTTTTACTGGCGTTCTACCGGGCGCAGGCGCAACCATCGCGGCGTTTCTCAGCTATGGCATGGAGCGCAATTTAGCGCCGAAAGAGAAAAAAGAAGAGTTTGGTAAAGGCAGCATTCGTGGCTTAGTGGCACCAGAATCGGCCAACAACGCTGCCTCAAGCGGTTCATTTGTGCCACTGTTAACACTTGGTATTCCGGGCTCTGGCACCACGGCCATCATGCTTGGCGCATTGATCGCCTACGGCATTCAACCGGGTCCTCGTTTGTTTGTTGACCATCCGGATGTGTTCTGGTCGGTGATCATCTCCATGTACGTTGGCAACATCGTGCTGCTGATTCTGAACTTGCCACTGATCCCGTACATCTCGCGCCTGTTGGCAGTGCCAAGAACCGTACTGCTACCGATGATTCTGTTCTTCTCTATCACTGGCGTTTATTTGGTTTCATTTAACACCATGGATGTGTTTGTGATGCTGCTGGTGGCGATGGGAGCGATTGCGCTTCGTCTCGCCAACTTCCCGCTTGCCCCACTTCTGCTTGGCTTCATTCTGGGTGGTTTGATGGAAGAAAACTTACGCCGAGCACTGATGATTTCGGATGGGCAACTTAGTTTCTTGTGGGAACGTCCGTTAACACTGGCCTTTACTGTGATTGCGATTTTGATGGTCAGCAGCCCGCTATTAGGTGCGCTCTATCAGAAAATCAAACCCAACACGGCAAAGTCGAACGTTTCACAAGCAACCAAATAACAAAAACCATCTCCATATTGCACTACGTTATGCCGCCTCGATTGAGGCGGTTTTTTCGCGTTTGGCTTCAAACATGACGATTCAAAAAGCAGTCAGCATGATGGTCATTTCATCCTCATAGCGCCCTTCCCTAGCCGATGGCATAGGCGTATTTTCGAACTGTAAGCGAAAGCGTGTTTCACGTTGCTGGTGAGGACGCAAGTAAAATGGCGCGTTTAATCTTAGCGGCTGACCATTAAGAGAGGTGGCATACGGAATTTTGTAGCGTGCATTCTTAACGTTGACCATGTCACCTTGGTTGAGAGAATCCAGTTCCAATTTCACACTGCCATTGCTCACCACAATCACATCGAGTTGGCGTTGATTCTTCTCGGTTAAGTTGCCCATATCAATGCTAACATTGGTTCCAGAAACCGAGACATGCGCCCCCTGACGGCTTTCCACTCGCGCCCTAACAAAAGGTTTTACTTGGTAATTGAGAGACACGGCCCGACGAAACTCATGACCAGCCGCCTTAACTTTAAACTCAAAATCGCTTTGATATTGGCCAGACAGCAACACTTTTCCTTGAGGAACATGTACCCAAAACTCACTTCTCTTTCGCCCTTGGAGTGGCAAGATAAAACTGCCTCGCTGATCACGATGCAGGCTTTTTCTTTGCCCATCTAATAGGCTAGATGCCACCGCGCCTTGAGGCCCAATAATTGGCTCCTTCCAGCCATTTTTGGCGTGAATCACCAATTGAGGAGAGCAAGCGAGCAGCGCCCCTTCCAACTCCACATAACCTTGGAACCACAACGCATTGTCGGAACTGCTTGCCTTGTCCACGGGGTGACTGGACAAATGCACGACAAATTCACCTTGGCAAACTTGTGTTGCAGGCTCCACCGCTGCCAAGGATAGGGAAACAAAACACATCAGTGTGGAGCATCGAGTGAGAGAGCTATTCATCTTCTCCTCCTTACCATTTTAATGTGCTGATTTGTCCATCAGCACCACGTTGATCTGACCTAGATTGATCAAGCTGTTGTCTGACTCAGGGATCACAATCCATCGCGCTTCGCTGCTTAAACCTGACAGCTCTAAGCGATACTCTCCGGGAGCGATGCCTTGAATGTAGAATCGACCTTGTTGATTGGTAAAAAACGCCATTCGCTTGTCGTCAACTATCAGGCTCGCTTGCCGATAGGCGATCGCTTCGCCCTCGGTTGTCGTCAAAAAACCCGTTACCGTGTACGAGGCATCCGAGCCCATGATGAGTCGATGCCCTGTCGCAGCCCCTGGCGACACATCGATTTTTCCCGCACCCCAGTCATAACCAAGCGGGGCGTTGTGCACGTTGTACTCGATGATATTGATGCCATAGGGCTGCGAAATCGGAATCAAACCGTTGATACTTGGCGTCGCTAGCGCGGTGGCTCTCCCTTCGCTATCCACATCCAAATAGGCGGTCGCCTCCGTTAAAGTGGGATGCATGCTCGCCACCATGAAAGGCCCAGAAAGAGCTCGGCCCCATCCCCATTCACCGTCTACCATGCCAAGACTGGTCGCGAGCCTGACGGAACCTTGATACTGTGCTTGGTCATCGAGGCGGTTTTGCTTTCGCACAAGCTCGCTTTCCACTCGGAAACGGTTGGCGGTATAACTGAGCATGGCTTTTTGGCTTTTGATGCTTTGGTCCTGTTCAGCGTCAATACGCACGCCTATGTCATCCACATAGTTGAGCCCTTCATTGTTGAAGTAGAGTCGGCTTCGCTCCGTCAAACTGTTGTACGATGCCCCAATACGGTGGTTCTCTTGCTCTGAGTACCAGTTGTATTCAAACGTCAATAACAGACGATTATCACCCTCAACATATCGCGCCGACTCTTCATACTCTGTACCTAAACCAACGGTCAGCCCTTTATGACGCCAGTTAAGCAGAACTGAGGTCTGCACTTCGTCGTCTTTTTCGTCAAAAAGGGTGTAGCGAGCTGATAACGTGAGATCGACAGCGTCACTGATTTGCCAAAAGTAGCTACCCAAAATCTGGGAATACTGATTTCCCTCTTCCCCCTTTCTCCACGGCTTACTTTGAAATTGATCAGAATACTCATACGCCAAACGTAAGTTGGGAGACTGGCTCTCGCCATTACCAATCACGCTATTTTCATAATCCAGAGAGGCTACCCAACCTTGATCTTCGTTGTGGCTCCACGAAAAACGGCTGGTGAGATTGCCCATACCACTGCTAACGGTGGCCAGCATCCCGATCACGCCGCCCTCTTTTGCCCATAATCCATTGCCGCCCAACGTGAACCAATCGGTTACCCCATACTCTAGATAACCAGTTGCCAGCCATGCGTCTTCGTATTCAATGCCTTGCTCTTGATAAACAATCGGTCGACCAACCGAAAAGGCGTAATCCAGCAAGCCTTGCTGCAAAAGACGCGCATTGTAGAACTGAGTAAAGCTCAATACCTCTTGACGACCTGAAAGATAGTTCACCACTACGGTGATCTCGTTTGCACCATTGTCTAAAATCAAATTCTGTAAGTTGTACCTTCCGGCCTCTAAGCGGCCAGAGGAGACTCGCTCCCCATTCACATACACTTCAACTTCTGCTGATTCTTGCAGTAGCAACTGTTGGCTGCTTTGCGGGCTGATCGAGCGTTCAGGCTGTAAATCGGCATAACGGCTTTCTACGGTAAATCCCCCCAACGCCAACCCATAAAGATGGCCGGACTCACCACTGAACACATCGCCTACCGATGCGCGAAGCGGCAGGTCCGGATCGTCATAAAACGCCAGCCATTCTCCGCGAACGTAGTCGTGACTCTGCTCATCCATTTGCAAATGATTGACCAGTTGAAGATTAATGCCAGAGACGCCACCCAAGTTCATCTGGCTAAGCCAATCGATACTCGAATACCAGCTCTCACTCTCATTTTGCCAATAGCGGTTGTAAGCAAAATTGAAGCTGTTTAGCCAACTGACACTGCCACTCGCCGATGCTTGAAAAGGCGGATATTGTTGCGAAGCGTTCAAGGAGCGTTCGCTTAAAGCCTCTTGCGGTAGCGTGAGGTCAATGGTGAGTGACTCTAAGTTGAGGTGAAAATTAACGCCAAGCTCGCGCCATTTCTCGACATGAATAAAATCACCACTTTGGTGTGCAAACCGTTCGCGCCACCAAGTATCGGAAATTCTGTCGGCCAACAGCACGTTTAACGCCTCTGCCGACACGGATTTTAGCGTCATGCCTTCAATTTCAATCGGCAACTCGCCAAGTTGCGTCTCGGAATACCACACTGGCAATGAAAGCCGATAATCCGCGCTAAATCCGCTTACCGGGCATAAACAGAGAAATAGGAATACACAACACCACCATCGCTGCATGATCGACCTACTTGGCCCCTAAGGCCGTGATTATTTGACCAGCAAAGATTGAACATTAACGACAACGCTTTGGTTGGGAACCAAATATTGCATTGGCAACAGCGGTTCTAACTCAACCCAAGACCAGCTCTTCTTCTGATTATGCCAACTGACCTCATGGCTCAGTTTGGTCAGCTCAAGCACACTGGTGCCGTCATTGCGAATGGTTAACTGCACGGCCTCATTCTCACCTTGGGTCAAATGGCTTGAATAGTCAGCGCGAGCATCCTGAGGTGAGACAAAAATCAGTGCGCCAATGCGGAACAGCATTTGAATGCTGTCGCTACTGGCTTCATTTTTTAGTGGCAGTTGACTGGCGATTAAACGATAGGACGCCGCACTTTGCTTCGGCTCTCCAATGTATTGCACTTTGATGCTCTGCGATTTTCCTGGTTCGATCAGCACTTGTGGTGGAAACACCATTAGCTCATCGGTTTCTGACAGGGTTTCATTATTGTTGAGCGAGACTTCTCTTTTGATTGGGATGAGCTCCACTGGCAGTGGCGCAAGTGAGGTATTGGTGATTTTGAAAAACACCGTGGTTCCTTTACCGGCATCGTCCAAAAACTGCACCATAGGGAACAGCTCAAACGCCAGCGTTTGGCGATGAAAGAGAAACAGCAAAATCGTCAATAAGCAAATCCGTTTCATACGACACCTCAATTAAAGGGGGACATGTCGTCCCCCACAAAGTGACATTACATATGGTAAAGCGATACCCACATGTAGCCTTCGTATTTACCCCAGCGAGCGCCTTTATGAGGAAGCGATCGGATGGTCAATTTGTGTTTGGATGACATTTGCTTATCAAGGCTGTTGCTGACATCAATGGTGTCGACGATACGCGCTGCCATGGTTTCCGTTTCTGCATCTTTCACTGACACTTTGTCGTTGAATGAATATTCCATTGGAATTTCGTCGCCGTTGCTGTTCTTAAACGCATATGGGTCTACCAGCAAAGTGCCTTTTGTTCCGTAAGAGTTGCACCAAGCTTTAAACGCGAAGGTTTTTTTATCTGACTTTTGCGTCAAATCGAAATTTAGCGTTTCGAGCTCTTCACTTGCTCTCATTTCACAGCGCTTAGGCACTTCACCGCTAAACTTCACCAAAAAGTCAGCGCGTGCTTCGTCACTCACAACCCAAGAATTAGCGGCTGCGCCTGCGGAATAAAGAAGGGTTAGCGCGATACAAGTTGCTAAACGTTTCATGATTGTTCTCCTTTACATAGTGTTCCTGCGGTGTAGTTCGTTCGTTGCAAGTTAAATTTACGCACATACGACTTTTTTACCATCAGTCATCTGACCAGTTAGAAACACACAAAGGGATGAGGAAAGACTAATTAGCGGAAAAATTTGATTTAAAACAAATAATATGCAGAGAACTTGGGAGGATCTCGACATTCTAGAGCATTCTCTTTCTTGAACTGAATCAGAATATGACGTTCTGAATCCTGCATCTTGAAGTTACTTGGCTATATAGAACTACTCGATCATTAATGTCGCTAATTGCGATCGGCTTTGTTTTCCTGTTTTACATAAAATATGTGATACATGACTTTTCACCGTGCTTAAACTGACGTTCATTTGATCGGATATTTCTTTATTTGAATATCCCTGAAGCAAATACAGAAATACTTTCTGCTCTTTTCCCGACAGTTCATATTTACTGCCTACCACGTCAAGTGAGCAACTTGTGGTTGCCTGAGATCGCACAATATTCCTTAGCGCATAAGACATGGCTTCTCGGCTGAACCACAATTGACCCGACGCCACCATTCGAATGGCTTTGTGTAAGTTTTCCAGTGTTTTTTCCGATTCCAGAAAACCAAACCAACCAAGAGAAATGAGCCCTTTCACGCCATCAAGATCTTGCTGTGTCGCATTGGCTAATATCCATGCGCCACCTCTTGTCGTGGGTGAAATCAAATGTTGCGAGGGGTTGCCTAACGTTTGTCGATCATAAATCACCAACTCATTGTCATTCAGTTGCCACAATGACTCTAGAGAAGCTTGAATGGCAAACTCGTAACCCGTAAAGGTGTGGGACAATCCCGCCACAACCAAGCCTGACCATTCTGGATCATTTGAAATAACCCATACCTTATAAGGTTCCTTCATCATAAATCCTTCCTGGAAATGAAAATAAAGTACTAAGGGACTAAAAATAGATCTTATGAATAGTACTTTATTGTCAGATTTTGTTTTTGATTATCCTCACAATCCTTTTTTATTTATATAGAACTCATTTGTCATATCGCTTTATTTAAATGAAATTTAATAAAATCGGTTGTAACCCATATTTTTCTCATCTAAATAAAAATACCCCCAAAACGAGTCGCGTAAATAAAGAGCAGAGATAAGAGTTAGAAGATAAAGACACGTGATAACCAAAAACGTTCGATGACATCATCTTTGATGCCATCGACGAAAAGGATGACTTTACTCAGCAACAAGCAAAGCAAAAGAAAAGGTGACGTTCATTCACATGCTTTTCGACGAGCGCGCCAAAAGAGCAACAAACCCAAAAGGCTAATCCAATTGACGCTGCCGCTGCTTTCCGATCCTGCACAGCCTAGGCCGACCTCAGCACCGCCAACACTGGCAGATGTATTACTCGAACACTCGTTGCTTTGGCCCCCACTCTCAGTGGTATTGTCATCTGGCGTTTCTTGGCTAGCCGTTGTCATAAACGTGGGTTTAGTGATTTGCTGAGCAGGGAGTGTTGCCGAATCTGTGTAAGCACTTATCCAATCGAGATAGGTCACCACATTGGTATACCAAGTGGGATAAGTGACAGAGCTACAAACGGTATTGATCAAAGGCGATGCACTGATAATACCCACTTGGAACTGATTTCCAACACCATCCGACCACACTAGTGGCCCACCAGAATCCCCCAAGCACGCACCGTGACCGTAGGTTTCATTGCCAATATGAATTAGCTGCTTTGGCAGCGTACACAGTTTGGTCACATCGGCTGAAGAGGCAATATAGAGCGGCAACGTGTTGGCTTGCTCCAACATATCGAAGCAATCCGCAATGGGAACCATCGCTATATCGGCCTGTTTAAGTGGAATCACCTCAGGAATGGGCGGTGGCGTGTCAACACTTGGCGAGTTAGGAATATCACTCCCCCATCCTAATACCAGCGCGTTTTCGTTTCGTATGGCATCGTCCCAGCTTGCCACTTGCGTCAAAAAATCTTGATAACTGGTTGTATTAATTAAGGTGACTGGTGTGGCTGGTAAGTCCCGTTTCACTCTAATAAGCGCTAGGTCATTCTGATAAGCCGTACTGACTAGCTCCTCTCCTTGAGCCGTTTGCTTGGTGGTTCTTAAAGGCATGTAATCTGGATGGATCACCACATGGGAGACATCATAAATGTGTTCCACTTGTGACTGAAACAGGTCGAGAATGCCTGCTCTCACGGTGACTTCTTTTAACGCCACGATCTCGTAATTAGTAAATGACTCGGGGTTGCTGTCTGACGTTTCTTGAGTCGACTTGGACTGAATTAAGCAGTGAGCCGCGGTTAAGATCCAACGCGAGTTAATGATGGTGCCTCCGCATCTGGATTGCTCAGCAAACGAGCTGGCATCCACACTCACCACATAGTTTTCACTGGAATCGATACCCGCCACAATCGCTTGCGCCATCATAGGCAAGCACAGCGCTATGACACAAACTGACAGTTTTGTTTTCATTGCATTGCTTCCATATGCACCCTCACCCATAAAAGAATAAGACAAGGTTGGAAAATTCGCCTGTTGAGATCACTGTTTTTCATAATATTAATGTCTGTCATGTAATCAGTTTGTTAACTTGAGGAAAGCAGAACGTCGACAACAACTCTGCAACGTCAGGGATAAAGGGATAGAAGGAACGCTCACGACACATGGACATCATTTTGCTTTTCTTTGCCGGGGTTTTTGGTGGCATGCTCAACTCTATCGCGGGAGGTGGCAGCTTCATCACCTTCCCAGCGCTTATGGCGGTGGGTATTCCCCCAGTGGTGGCCAATGCAACCAATACTTTCGCCAGTTGCGCTGGTTACATTAGCGGTGCATGGGGATATCGTCGTGAGCTTTATGCGCAAAAAAGTGTTCTGCTCAAAACCATCGTCTGTAGCCTTCTCGGCGGCATGCTCGGTGCATTTCTACTGCTCAATACCAGCGAGTCAGACTTCTTAAAAGCCATCCCTTGGCTACTACTGTTTGCGACCTTACTGTTTGTGTTTGGCGGCAGAATAAACCAAGCAATCGGTCATCGTGCCGAGCGCCCTAAGCATCCAATCATTCTTTGGCTACCCGCGCTCTTTTTGGTTCTTGTTTCCGCGTATGGTGGGTTCTTCAACGCAGGGTTGGGCATTGTCACGTTAAGTTACCTTACACTTTCAGGACACCGCGATATCATTACCATGAACGGTTTAAAGCTGTTGATTTCCACCAGCGTTTCATTGATTGCGGTTGTGATCTTCATCTTCAATGGTTCGATTGATTGGTGGAATGGTTTTGTTGTGATGTTAGGTAGTGTAGTTGGCGGATATGTTTCTGCTGTGGTAGCAAGAAATCTCCACAAAATATGGGTTCATCGTTTCGTCACGATGACATCTTTTGTTATAACCGGGTATTTCTTCGTAAAAGTATATGTCTAGCAAAGATTAATCACTGCACAGCTCCAAGTTATTTCTGCAAACGAATGCAACTTATTTGCAACAATGGCACCGCTCACTTAATATTGAGCCAATTATTAAATTGAACAGCCACTCTACGACGCAGGCATGCTTCGTTTTCGTTAATCACTTTTAAGGATGTAAAGTGTTATGACTCCGCTTTCTTTTAAAAACAAGATAATTGCGCTGATTATTGCCATTATCTCGCTCACCATCATCACCTCTTACTTTAGCGCTAACTATTTTATTAGCCGTTACATCCAAGACACTGACAGTAAAAACATTACGCATAATGTGGATCTGATTCAGCGCAAACTGGAAAACGAGCTGAACGGTAAATTGGCGCTGGCAAACAGCCTCAATTTCAGCATGATGGACATCAGTGAAACCAAGGAAAGCTCTGGTTTTGACAAGATCATTAAAATCGTTAATGGCTACGCCTTTGACGATACCGGAAACATGAGCGAGGAAGATGCCCAACAGTACATCAACCTAGCCGAGTCGCATGGTGATGCCACTATGGTGAGCCCCGTGAGTATGCTCAGTGGAGAACCTTCCATTACCTTTTCACTCAAACGTATTGATGATTCGGTTGATTTCTTTGTTCTTAATCTGGGTCAGTTTAGCCAAGTCATCGCCGATTATGCGGCGGAAGGCAGCTATGCTGAATTGATCGCCAATGGCAACGTTATTTTTAGCAATAAACAAGGCAGCAACTTAACCCCCATCGCCCGCCCGGTGGAATTTGCAGGCCAACGCTGGGAACTTATCGGCTACATCGATCTGGATAATATTCAGTCGAATACTGACCAACTGAACTGGATGATCACGCTAGCGCTCTTGGTGTGTGCCGCCGTCATCATCGTCTCCAGCGTCATTCTTTTGCAGGTTTCCTTTAAACCGCTTAGCCGCCTCAACTCGGTGGTGGCTGATCTTTCTCAAGGCAACGGCGACCTAACCCAACGTTTGGCCATTGAATCCAAAGACGAAATTGGCCAAATCTCTCACTCAATTAACCTGTTTATTGAAAAATTACAGCAGATGTTCATTGAAGTGGCCGATTCCTCTAAAGAAATCGACCACGCCGTCGTGAATTTGAGTGAACAGTCGCGTTCAAACCTTCGCACGCTTAATCAGCATACCCAGGAGACAGAACAGGCCATTACCGCGATTGAAGAGATGAGCGCGAGCGCTAATTCCATTGCGCAAAGCGCCGACAACGCCGCGCACCTGACAGAGACCACCACCCGTTATGCTGATGAGTCAAAACAAACGGTGACGGGTGCAGTGGAGAGCGTGAACGGATTGGTGACTCAAGTGGTGGCAATGTCAGACACCATTACGCGCATGAGTGATGATACCAAGCAAATTAGCACAGTCCTTCAGGTGATTGGTGATATCGCCGAGCAAACCAACCTACTCGCGCTCAACGCAGCGATCGAAGCGGCTCGCGCTGGTGAGCAAGGCCGAGGCTTTGCGGTTGTCGCGGATGAAGTACGCGCATTAGCAGCGAGAACGCAGCAAAGTACCGCTCAAATTAACGAAATGCTGGCGAAGTTGAAAAGCACAACCGAAAACGTGGTTCACGAGATGGGCTCCACTCGCACTCGTTGTGAAGAGACCGCAGAGCGAACCAACCATGTGATGGATTCGCTGAATGTGGTCACCGATTCAGTTGCGGAGATCAATAACCTCAATACCTTGATGGCAACATCGGCGATGGAGCAACGACAAGTGACACAAGAAGTGAGCAAAAACATGGCAGCGATTCAGGAAATCGTTCGCCTGCTCAACGAAAATGCGGCGCAATCGACCTCCATCAGCGATGAGTTGCAAAACACCTCTCATGCTTTAACCGATGTAGTCGGACGCTTTCGTGTCAATTGATCACCCCTCTCTGTTCAACTATTGCTGTATAAAATGTCGCCTCGAGCGGCATTTTTATACAAGCCCACCCGTAGAACAATCCACTCCACTAGAAGCGCGAATTGTCACGCTGGCCGATGTATTTGACGCACTACTGAGTCGCCGCGCCGATAAACCCGCCTGGTCGGTGGATACGGTATAGATTACATAAAAACCAACACAGGTCGTCTGTTTGATCCTGAATGCGTTAGTGCCTTACTCGATAATTTGGAACAATTTCTTGCAATCCACGACCGGTATCTCGATCAAGAAGAACTGCCTAAAGGATGTGTGGCTTAGCCTTGTGTTAAGCCATTTTCTATCAATGTAAAAGCATATTTTCCCTCATTTTTTGTTTCTTTCTGCTGTCAGTTTTGGATCTCACTTCATCAAAGCTTCATTTTTCTGCCATCTAGCTTGCACGTTTTTGCAACATTTCTCCGCCAGCATAGCTTCAAACGAAACAACATTAGTCTCGTACGAAAGCAAAAGGAACATTCAAATGAACAAGGTATGGGTTAACGGACTTCTCTGCGCTGCGGTGTCTGGCGGTTTTTCTGCAACAGCGTTTGCAACCACGGAAATTACTTGGTGGCACGCGATGGGCGGTCAACTGGGTGAAACGGTCAATCATTTAGCGACTGAGTTCAACGCCTCACAAGATGAATACAAACTGACACCGGTTTACAAAGGTTCGTACACCGAAACACTCACTGCGGGCATTGCCGCTTTTCGTGCGGGCCAAGCGCCCAACATTCTGCAAGTGTTTGATGCGGGAGCTGCGACCATCATCAACAGTAAAGGAGTAGCCAAACCTGTCCAAACGCTAATGATTGAGTCAGGCTACCCATTCAGCGCACAAGATTACATTGCTGGCGTACGTAACTTTTATGCGGATAGCCAAGGCAAAATGATTGGTATGCCTTTCAACAGCTCAACCCCTGTCCTGTATTACAACAAAGACATGCTGGCCGAAGTAAACGCCAAAGCACCGCAAACTTATGAGCAGCTCGAGCAAGTCGCCGCGAAGTTGGCCTCAAAAGGCAAAGCTGGCTTTTCTCAATCGCTCACGCCTTGGATCATGTTTGAGAACTTCAAGTCTCGCCATAACTTGCCTCTGTCCGATAAACAAAACGGCTACCAAGCCCTTTCTACCAAAATCATGTTCAGCACCGACGACATGCTGATGCACGTGAAGAAGTTGAAAGAGTGGTCAGACAAAGGCTATTACAAGTATTACGGCAGTGATTGGGATGCGAACCAAACCCCATTTGAGCGTGGTGAAGTGGCAATGTGGATGGGCTCTTCTGGTTCATTTGGTGGCTTGCGTAATCGCGTGAAGTTTAACTTGGGCACAACGTATCTGCCTTACTGGGAATCCATCACACAAAAGCCGACTCACACCTTTATTGGAGGCGCCGCGCTGTTTGCCTTAAACGGCCATAGCACCCAACAAGATAAAGGCGTCGCCGCTTTCTTTGATTACCTCACCAAGCCAGAAACACAAATGTACTGGCACAAAACCACCGGTTACGTCCCTGTCACGCAAGCCGCCTATGAACTGACGAAGCAATCTGGCTACTACCAAGAAAACCCAGATGCAGAAGTGGGGGTAAAACAGCTTAGCCTGCCCGATGGCGAGTGGACCAAAGGTTACCGTTTAGGCTACTACCCACAAGTTCGTGAAGTGATGCACCGTGAGTTTGACAACATTTTCTCTGGCCGCTCGACGGTAGAAAATAGCTTAAACAAAGTGGAAAACGAAAGCGAAAAACTGCTTAACCGCTTTGCTCGTACCGTGCAATAACCCCTTTGCCGTCGGCTCTCTGGAGCCAGCGGCATTTTTTTATTTCCGTTTTACATAGAGAATGACCGTGGAACGCCGACAACACTTTTCCCACACTCCACTCCCCTATCTGCTGCTTGCGCCGCAGATCGTGATCATCGGGGTGTTCTTTATCTACCCTGCCGCACAAGCCATTTACCTCTCGTTTATGTTGGAAGACCCATGGGGCCTCTCTTCCACTTTTGTTTGGTTTGAAAACTATCAACTGCTGTTCACGTCGAGCGACTATTTGGAATCCTTAGGCTTTACCTTGCTGTTTTCCCTGTTAGTTTCGTTTCTTTCACTCGCGCTCGCGTTGTTGTTGGCGGTGAAAGCAGACAACATCATTCATGGCCAAGGTCCTTATCGCATCACCTTAACATGGGTTTACGCTGTCGCACCTGCCGTCGCAGGGATCATTGGCGGATTTCTGTTTAACCCTCATATTGGCGTATTAACGGATCTGTTCGAGCGTCTTGGTTGGCAGTTTAGTTTTCAAACCGATCCGGTCGACGCCACGATTGCATTGGTGCTGGTTTCTGTGTGGAAACAGGTTTCCGTCAATTTTGTCTACTTCTTAGCGGGCCTTCAGTCCATCTCATACGCCGTGCGAGAAGCTGCACTGTTGGACTGCCAAAGCGACAACAAACGTTTTTGGACCATCACTTTTCCGCTGCTTGCGCCAACGGGCTTTTTCCTTTTGGTGATCAACCTAACCTATGCCTTCTTCGAAACCTTCGGCGTGATTGACACCATGACCAATGGTGGTCCGGGCGGCAGCACCACATCATTAGTGTACAAGGTGTATCGCGATGGTTTTGTCGGTGCAGACCTTGGCGGTAGCTCCGCACAATCGGTCGTACTGCTGGTATTGGTGCTGCTACTGACATGGCTGCAATTTCGTTTTGTCGAAAAACGCGTTCATTACTAGGGGGCAAGTGTGAAAAGTAATCGACTCTCTGATCACTTGATTTTGATCGCTGGCGCACTCTTTATGTTGCTGCCACTTTGGCTGATCTTCGCCAGCTCCACCCACAACCCAAACACCATCGTCTCGGAAGGATTGCAATGGACGCTAGGAGACAATCTGCAAGCGGTTTACGCCGAGGCATGGAACAAAAGTTTGGGCTTTGCTGGTAATGTCACCGCTCATACCATGATCGTGAACTCTCTCATCATGGGGCTGGGTTTTGCGATTGGTAAAATCATTATCTCGATGATGGCGGCGTATGCTTTGGTCTATTTCCGTTTGCCGTATGCCACCGCGTGGTTTTGGCTGATCTTCGTTACGCTGCTGCTGCCTCTGGAAGTGCGCATCATCCCTTCTTATGAGGTGGTTTCTCGCTTAGGTATGCTCAATAGCTACACAGGTTTGGTGCTGCCTCTTATCGCCTCCGCCACTGCCACGTTTTTCTTTCGTCAGTTTTTTAAAACCATTCCGGATGAACTGCTTGAAGCGGCGCAACTCGACAACGCAGGGCCGATACGATTTTTTATCGATATTTTGTTCCCTCTGTCCAAAACCATGATGGCCGCCATCTTCATCATCATGTTTATTGTGGGTTGGAATCAATATCTCTGGCCAATCATGATGACCACCGATGAGCAGTACAACACCATCGTCATGGGCATCAAACAGATTCTCAATAACATCAATGAAACCAGCTTACCTCGCTATGACTACGCCTTTGCCATGGTGATTCTCGCTATGCTGCCGCCTGTTTTGGTGGTGGTCATCTTCCAACGCTGGTTTGTTAAAGGATTAGTAGAAAGTGAAAAATAATCAGAACTCCAATATTCATCCGATTCGCCGCTCAATCTCTGCGGAGCCGATCATGTTAGACATTCAACAACTGGTAAAAACGTATGAAAATGGCCACCAAGCGGTAAAAGGCGTTGACCTGGCGATCCATCAAGGCGAATTTATTGTCTTAGTTGGCCCATCAGGGTGTGGAAAATCCTCAATATTGCGCTCTATCGCGGGACTAGAAGCGATCACCTCAGGAGAAATTCACCTTGCAGGACGACGCGTCGATAACGAAAAGCCTGCCAACCGTGATATCGCCATGGTGTTCCAAAACTATGCGCTCTATCCGCATATGAGTGTGTACGACAATTTGGCATATGGACTGAAAAATCGGGGCGTCAGCAAAAGCACCATTGCAGAAAAAATTGCCAAAGTCGCCAAAACGCTCAAGATTGAGGAGTATCTCGACCGTAAGCCCGCCAAACTCTCTGGTGGCCAACGTCAGCGTGTGGCGATGGGACGAGCGATTGTTCGCGATCCACAACTGTTCTTATTTGACGAGCCCCTCTCCAACCTCGATGCTGCGCTGCGGGCACACATGCGTCTGGAAATCAAAAAATTGCAGCGAGAGCTTAGCGTCACTAGCGTCTACGTCACCCATGATCAAGTGGAGGCCATGACCCTTGCCGATCGTATCGTGGTTCTCAAACAAGGTGAAATTGAACAAATTGGCACACCCGCAGAAGTGTATCACCAACCTGCTAGCACATTTGTCGCCAGTTTCATTGGTAGCCCTGCGATGAACTTCCTAACTGCCTCAATCAGTAATGGGAAACTGCAATTGGCGGGAAAACAGTGGCCAGTGCCATACGATGCCGACTTAAACTGCAACACACTCACGTTGGGCATTCGCCCCGAGCACGCCTCACTACACCCCATCGATGATGCCATCGAGCTGAGTCTCAACATTCAAGTGGTTGAACCCTTGGGACCAAATCAATTGGTGCATGGCAAAATTAAAGGTGAGTATGGTGAGGACGATTTTATTGCGGTTACCGCAGAAATGCCGCTGACCATCGGTGAAAATCTACCAATTTGGGTACGCATAGAACAGTTGCATCTCTTTGATGAACAAGAAAAACGCATTCCACTCTCGGCTCAATCTCCATCCGTCGATGCGCGTCAGCAACAGAGACAGCAGCAATGAGGCTGGCAGTGAGCTTATCCACTCGACAAAAACAGATCCTCGCGTATTTGCAGCAAACCCACGGGGTACTTTCCAGTACCCTGCTTTCTGAACGCTTTGATGTGTCGGTGCAAACCATTCGTAAAGATATGAATGACTTGAGCGATAAAGGCATGGTGCGTCGTGTGCACGGAGGCATCTCACTCCCCAGCGCCAATGACAATCTCTCTTTTACCAATCGCGATCTGCTCAATCTCTCAGCGAAGCAGCGTATTGCGCAAAAAGTGGCGCTTGAATTGCCAGAAGGCAGCAGCATTTTCTTAGGCATTGGCACCACACCTAAACAAGTCGCACAAGCCTTGTTGGATCACCCTGGTTTAACAGTGGTGACCAACAACCTCAACGCAGCACTAACACTCAGTCGCAACCCCAATATTACCTTGCATCTTGCAGGAGGATTGGTGCGACACTCTGACGAAGATACGGTTGGCGAAGTGACCACACGCTTTTATCGCCGCTTCAACATCAAAATTGGCATCTTCGGCGTCGGTGGCATGACACATAATGGGCAACTGCTCGACTTCACCCCCGAAGAAGCTAACCTCACTCGCGCCATTATCGAATGCAGCGAGCAATGCTGGTTGGTTGCAGACAAAAGCAAATTAGGGCGCTATGCTCCAGTAGTAAGTGGTGAACTGTCTGAAATGCAAAAGCTTTTTGTGGATGAAATCACACCCAAGTTTCTTCAGCTGTGTCAGGATCACCAAGTTACGCTCATCCCTTCTCGATGAGGTGTGATTGAATTAAGGAAACCCAATGCCTCCAATGATTGTCGGCCACCGTGGTGTGGCTGGTTCTTACCCTGAAAATACCCGAGTTAGCGTCCAAGCTGCGATTGATCTTGGCCTAAGCTGGGTTGAAATAGATGTACAACCGACCAAAGATAATGTGTTGGTCGTATGCCACGATCATACGATCGATCGCTGTAGTAACGGTAAAGGCCGTGTCGATGCCTACAGTTTGAAGGAACTGCAAGCCTTCGATTTTGGAGGATGGTTCGATGAAGCGTTTGCTGGCGAACAAATCATGACCTTGGAATCGTTGCTCAATCTAGCAGCAGAATACGATTTAGGGCTCAATATCGAAGTGAAAGTCGACAACCACGATGTGGCTGAAGTCGCTTTGAATCTGAAAAACCTTTTGGACAGGAGCCCACTAACCGCTGATAAGATTCTGCTATCGAGTTTTAGCCACGACATCATCTTACAACTTCATCAACACTGTCCTGGTTATAAGCTGGGCGTACTCAGCGAGCGCTTGTCTCAACGAGACCGACAAGTACTCAAAGAAGTCAACGCATTTAGTTGCAACCTCAACTACCGCTGGATCACAGAAAAACACATTCGCGATTTAAAAACAGGCGGATATCAAATTTGGTGCTATACCGTTAATCAGGCAGATAAGTTCCGCTATCTCGACAAAGTGGATGCCATCTTCTCTGACTATCCAGAACGTTTTATCTAGCGTTCTCCCCTATCGAACCACTCGTTTTCGGATGAGTGGTTTCAAAACATGACCTTATTTCGAACGTTTAAACAGAATTTACCTATCAAAGGAATAGAGACAACGAATTAGATAAAACCCTACATAAGACATAGGATTAGTTTCATCAAGGTGCAGCGTTCGTCGTCAACTGATTCTTCGGCGTGTTGACACCTCCCTTAGAATAATGCGACCGACAAGGAGCAACACATGGAACACAAACCTACCCACACCAGCGGCCAATGCCCAGTAATGCATGGCGGCGCCACTTCTTCAAATTCATCCAATGTTGCTTGGTGGCCAAAGGCCCTCAATCTCGACATCCTTCATCAACATGACCGTAAATCCAACCCAATGGGTGCCGATTTCAGTTACCGTGAAGAGCTCAAAAAACTGGATGTCGAAGCACTGAAACGCGATCTCAAAGTGCTGATGACTGACAGCCAAGATTGGTGGCCAGCAGACTGGGGACACTATGGCGGTTTGATGATCCGTATGGCGTGGCACTCTGCAGGTTCTTATCGTGTGGGTGATGGCCGTGGTGGTGCGGATACCGGAAACCAACGTTTTGCTCCGTTGAACTCTTGGCCTGATAACGCCAACCTCGATAAAGCGAGACGTCTACTTTGGCCAATTAAGCAAAAGTACGGCAACAAAATTAGCTGGGCTGATTTGATGATCCTTGCAGGTAACATGGCGTACGAATCAATGGGTCTGAAAACCTTTGGTTTTGCCTTCGGTCGTGAAGACATCTGGCATCCAGAAAAAGACATTTACTGGGGTGCAGAGCAAGAATGGCTGGCGCCATCTGGTGCAGAAAACAGCCGCTACTCTGGTGAACGTGACCTAGAGAACCCGCTTGCTGCTGTGATGATGGGCCTTATTTACGTTAACCCTGAAGGTGTGGATGGTAATCCTGACCCACTAAAAACAGCCAAAGACATGCGTGTGACGTTTGCTCGCATGGGGATGAATGATGAAGAAACTGTTGCACTGACGGCGGGTGGTCACACGGTTGGTAAAGCACACGGTAACGGCAACGCAGCAAACTTAGGTGCCGATCCAGAAAGTGCCGATTTGGAAGAACAAGGCCTAGGTTGGAACAACCACAAGTCACGTGGTATTGGCCGCGACACGGTGACCAGTGGTATTGAAGGCGCATGGACGACAAACCCAACACAATGGGATAACGGCTTCTTCCATCTGCTATTTAGCTACGATTGGTGGTTACAGAAGAGCCCTGCTGGTGCATGGCAATGGGAACCAGTGAACATCAAAGAGGAAGACAAACCGGTTGATGTGGAAGATCCAACGATTCGCCACAACCCAATCATGACCGATGCGGATATGGCGCTGAAATTGGACCCAGAGTACCGTAAGATTTCTGAGCGATTCCACAAAGATCCTGCTTACTTCTCTGAAACCTTCGCTCGCGCCTGGTATAAACTGACTCACCGCGACATGGGACCAAGAGCACGCTACTTTGGCCCAGATGTCCCTGCAGAAGAGTTGATTTGGCAAGATCCTGTTCCGACTGGTCGTAAAGACTACGACGTAGATGCAGTGAAAGCGAAGATCATCGCAAGTGGGTTGAGCACTGGTGAATTGGTTTCAACCGCGTGGGATAGCGCACGCACTTTCCGCAACTCAGATAAACGTGGTGGTGCTAACGGTGCTCGTATTCGACTTGCGCCACAGAAAGATTGGCTAGGCAACGAACCAGAAAAACTCGCGAAAGTGCTTAATGTCCTTGAAGCAATTGCTTCTGAGTTCAACATCAGTGTGGCAGACACCATCGTGCTTGCAGGTAATGTGGGTGTAGAGCAAGCAGCGAAAGCCGCTGGTATTGCAATCACCGTTCCATTTGCAGCAGGTCGCGGCGATGCCACTATCGAGCAAACCGATGTGGAATCTTTCGAAGTCCTTGAACCGATTGCAGACGGCTTCCGCAACTGGCAGAAACAACACTATGCGGTCAATCCTGAAGAATTGCTGCTGGATCGAGCTCAGTTGTTGGGTTTAAGCGCCCCAGAGATGACGGTATTGATTGGTGGTTTGCGTGTACTCGGTACGAACCATGGTGATACGAAGCACGGTGTGTTTACCGATAATATTGGTGCACTAAGTAATGACTTCTTTGTGAACTTGACAGACATGCGCTACACCTGGAAGCCAACTGGTCGCAACTCTTACGATATTGTTGAGCGTAACAGTGGCAATGTGAAATGGACGGCAACTCGTGTTGACTTAGTGTTTGGTTCTAACTCTATCTTGCGTGCTTACGCTGAAGTGTACGCTCAAGATGACAATAAAGAGAAGTTCGTGAAAGACTTTGTGGCCGCTTGGACTAAAGTAATGAATGCGGATCGCTTCGATATCTAATCGAATCACTGATTAAACTTGCACTCAAAGCCCCTTAGCTTACATGCTCGCTAGGGGGCTTTTTTTATGAAAACTTACTGCGAAACGCAAAATAGACGGCGCCAACCAAACACAAACCAGCCCACAGGTAATCTAGTTTCAGTGGTTCACGTAAATAGAACACAGAGAACGGCACAAACACCATCAAAGTAATCACTTCTTGTAGAATTTTAAGCTGGCCTACATTGAGTGCCGTGTATCCAATACGGTTCGCAGGTACTTGGAGCAGGTATTCAAAAAGTGCGATCCCCCAACTCACCAATGCTGCAATAATCCATGGTTTATTGTTCAACTCTTTGAGATGGGCGTACCAAGCAAATGTCATAAAAACATTGCTACAAATTAACAAGCCAACACTAACAACAATAGGGTTCACTCCTACTCTCACTCGCAAAAATTCGTTTAGGCAAACTTTCTCTAAATACCAACGAAAAACGGGTGCTCTTTCGAGCACCCGTTTAATATTCTTCTCGTGGTTAAACCACAAGTAAAATAAGCTTAGATAACTGTAACGTTAGAAGCTTGTGGGCCTTTTTGACCTTCTTCAACGTTGAAGCTTACTTTCTGACCTTCAGCAAGAGTTTTGAAGCCTTCAGAAACGATAGCACGGAAGTGTACGAATACATCTTTGCCGCCGTTGTCTTGAGAAATAAAACCAAAACCTTTAGTCTCGTTGAACCATTTTACTGTACCAGTCATTTTACCAGACATAGTGACCTCTATTAAAAATTTACATTAAACATTTCTGGCTATTACAAGTGCATGAATGGTCTATCGAGAGAAAGTTTACGCAGGTTTAACGAGGTATATCGAGAACTAACTGAGAAGGAACTTTTACTTAATCTAACACATGCACTCTTTGTAAGAGCTGAGCAATACTATACTTGGTTCTTAGAAAAGAACAAGTGTTTTTAACAAAAAAATGAAATCGTTTTCTTTTTTCTATCTCCTAGCTAGGTAAAGAAAATTCTTGATTTGTTCTCTTACCAAGTTGTTCTCTCCCATTTTTCAACTATGACTCTCATTCATTACAAGTCGATAAAATTGTAATTTAAAAACAATCACATAAAACCATGTGCATAGATATAATTCGTAGAAATAACCTTCTATGTTGACGAGATAACCCATCAATTGTTCATTCTTTCCACATGTTGAACAATTAATCCACGAAAAACTCTGTTAAAGGGTATCGAAATCAAGACATTCGCCACATTAACTTGCTGCTAACCAGGCGATAACATAGACTCTTTTCACTGTACTAAAAGGAATTAGTTTAGAGAGAATGACACTTACACTCGACCTCAGAACACTTTGTATAGTTACATCGTGTATTTGTTTATCTTATGGCATTGGGCTTGCGCTTTTTAACCGTGCACACATCAAACACCATAACTTAATGACGTTTGTCCTCGCACTGATGCTGGTAGGCTCATCAACGGGATTAATAGCACTGAGAGGTCTCCTACCAGACTTCGTTTCTATCGTTATTGCCAATGTTATGATTAGTTCCGGGTTCTCGTGCTTCCTCCACGGTTACAGCAAGTTCCGTAACATCCACAATCGCTTTGCACAAATCTCTTTCTCTCTTCTTATTCCCCTTGCGCTGAGTTTTGTTTATTTCACCTACGTTGCCCCTTCACTCAGCACTCGCATTGTCGTTGTGGCCGCTTTTATGTCCCTCACGCTCTATATGACGGCGTATAACGTTCGTAAGGGCCTCGCAAGTGACTCTCCCGTACCTGTTAACATCATCGCCGCGTCGTTCAGTATCATCGGCACTATTGAGTTGATTCGTGCAATCTACTTTTCTATTTGGCCAGAGGATCAATACTTCAATGCGTCAGATGCTAGTCTATTCGTACTGCAAATGTCGTATTTGTTTGGCACACTCAACATTGCGATTACCACGTTTGGGCTGGTTTGGCTGATCAACGAGCGCTTGATCTCCTCACTACAAGAAATGTCTTTCAAGGATAACCTGACGGGCTTCTTTAACCGTCACGGGCTTGAACAACAACTGCCACAACTAGTACACACCTCGCAAGAATCACAGCAGCCACTCTCGGCACTGATGCTTGATATCGACCATTTTAAGTTGATCAATGACACTTACGGCCATTTAGAAGGCGACAACATTTTGAAACGTTGCGCTGAAGAGATTCAATCGCTTCTGCCAACTGAACATCTGGCTTTTCGCTACGGTGGAGAAGAATTTCTTGTCATTTTGAAGAGCTGTAGCCTTTCGCAAGCGCAGAAGTTGGCTGAGACAATTCGCCAAACCATTGAGGCTAAACAACTGGCAATGCTTTCAGGTAGAAGCCTAACGCTGAGTATCGGCCTGACAGACTTGCACCCAGAAGATCACATTGATAATTTGATTAAACGTGCCGATCAGGCGCTCTATTTGGCGAAATCTCAAGGTCGAAATCAGGTAGTGGCAAACGCGATGTAACGCTTCTGTCATAGGCTATACGCACAAATCAATATCAGAAGATAAAGAGTAGATAGAAGATAGAAACGACAAAGCCCGCTCATTTGAGCGGGCTTTGTGTTTGTTCTAAAAGAACGAATATGGTGCGTCCAAGTGGACTCGAACCACCGACCCCTACCATGTCAAGGTAGTACTCTAACCAACTGAGCTATGGACGCTTTACGCACTGTTCTCGACTAACCATTCGTTTGAATGGTGCGTCCGAGTGGACTCGAACCACCGACCCCCGCCATGTCAAGGCGATACTCTAACCAACTGAGCTACGGACGCATCTCGTGAGAACGAGGAGGATATTACCCAGTGACGGTGTTAGGCGCAAGCATATTTTTGCCCTTTTAGTGCCGTTTGCTCTATTCCTAATCTTTTTGCTCTGTTTTTAGCCTTTTTCACTTGTAGCGATTTGATCTAATTCACATTTCATGGCGTGACAAGCTTGAGCACTTTACGTTTGTTCAATTGGAGCTGAGTGATCTCTGTCGCCCAATATTGATCGATCAACCGCTGCAATAAGCCACTTTTCTCCGCTTTGAGCAGCGCTCTCTCCAGCAACGCTTTGTGCTGCTTTGCTCCTTCACTTAAGTAAAAACGAAAATCACGCTGATAAATGAGCAGTAAGTGTTGTTCGATTTCCAACTGAGGATTGAGTCTCGATTCGGCCATTACCTCGTTCACACCACGCGGGAAATAGTTAATAGAGCCTTGAGTTGAGAGTTTGTGATACAGCATTCGCCACTCACCATCTTGCTCATAAAATGGCAAATCATTTTGCAACCACACATCGACATCGTACCACGCATAACCAAGCCCAGCCGTTAACCCACTTTGACGTAACTCATCAAGGCTATTGATTGAGTCATATTGGGGCTGAGCGCCTTTGGGAATAAGCAAAACGCGCTGACCAATCAAGCCATTGGTAACGGGCGCATTCACATAAGGGTATTGTGCATCCCTCTCTTTTGTTTGCAGTAACCACATCAAAGAAAGCTGGTTATTCTCCACCATCTTGACTAAGCGTTTTTGTGGAATATGCTCAAAAGGTGTTTTGATGGTTAGCTTTACGCCAATGCTGTCGAGCGATTGGCGTAATAATTCATGGTAAAAAAGATGGGAACCATCGAGTTGAGTGGGGAGAACTAAAGTCAAGGTTTTAGGCTGAGCTGCCACGGCGGAAAAGTGAAACACAAACAACGCTATCGCAAACCATCTCATAGAACGCCCTCATTCTTATCCTTATATACAATATAGGTCGTTTTGGGCGGTATAGGGATGAAAGATCAATCATCCTCGTCCACGTCGAACACCACATTGTAGTTTTCGGTGTAGGTACAGTTTGGCTGACGGCTACAGGTAAAAAAGCGCCGCCCTTTAAATTCTCCCTGGGAAGCAATTTTGATGATCATCGGACTGCCGCATTTTTTGCAAAAGCGTACTTCTTTGTCTGGTTCAATCAAGTCGATATGCGCGGCGAGCAAGCGTCTTAGTCGTCCCACTTGATAACTGTGCTTAATCGACGTACCAATCAGTGGGATATTGGCCGTTTTGCACACTTGCATCAGTAACTTTTCCCGTTCAACTTTGACTTTGTTGAGCTCTTTCCCGTTATCCAATTCAATGATCACACGCGGTTCAAACGTGCGCGGGTCACAGATGACATAGTCAAAATACATACGTGAAATACGGTTGCTGGCGATAAACAACTGCTTTTTGCTATTGATGTCGCGTGGCGCAACCACATTACTCATATTCACTTTGGCAAACACCACGCCATGTTCGCCAACCGCGGTTTTCAGCGCATTGAAAAATGCCACTTCATGCCCTTTCAACACCGAGCCTTTCGAGCGATAGGCATATTCCTTGGTATCATCCTGTTTGACGACGTATTTCTGTATTACGAAAAAAAACAAAATCAGTAGCGCGACAATAATAAAGATATTCGTCATCGGTTAATTACACTCAAAACATAGCCTTACTTGTTGAATACACTATGTGTAAACCGGGTTGATGACAAGTGAAAACCCGCCGTTGGCACACGTCGATGCTACTACTTTGGTAGAGTTCACGTTTCAGATTGATTTAGATCAAACAATCATGGCGCAGCACTGATTAGAGTGAATTTGGTTAATGAATTGTTAACCAAATTCACTCTCAGATAAATAACAAGGATGTAGGAGATAAATCATGGAGTTGAAACAAGACCCACGCTGTTACACCGATGTGTGTATCGAAGGAAAGTGGTATCACTACGATCATTGCGGCACCACGGCGTATATGCTGAAGGGGGGTTGTTCAGAAGAGATTCAGCTATCGCGTGAACCCAGTACCGAAAGTGAGCTAATTGAGCTATTAATGATGAGATGATTGAACGACGCCTCTGTTGGGCGTCGTTAAACATTGGCCAATAAACACCAATCCCACTCTGCTAGCGATATTTACTCACAATGCTTTGATAGAAGGTTTGATTCTCATCATCGCTGGTGTGTTTTAGTGCATCAATGGCTTGCTGTAATGCTCTCACTGAGGCGCCATCAACGTCTTTGTTAAACGCATAATAGAGCTCCCCTTCTTGCAGAACATACACAGGTTCAAAATCTTCAGAGTTGAATCCACCTTTGGATATCCACCATTTTGCGACATTTTCTTCATACGCCCAAAGATCGATCCGCCCTTTGTAAAGTTGCTCCGCCAAGGTGGCTGCGTAGGAGCTCTCTTGCATTGAGTTCCGCGGGACGCCCAATTCAAGCAGGAGCTGTTCACCAACATCATCACGAATGACACCAATACGATATTGAATCAAGTCATTGGGGCGATTAATAGAAATCTGCGCGCTTTTCTTAGCCATAACAACAATACGAGTGGCACTGATCGGCCCTACCCAATTGAACAAGTTCTCTCTCAATTTGGTGCGTGTGGTCGAAAAAAGCACCGTGTCTTTATTGATCAGCACGGTACGGTATGCTCTAGCCCAAGGCTGAACGGAAATGTCTTCTTTAGCGACAGGTTGCGTTGCCCTTGCCGTTGCCGCTACTAACAAGTCCACAGCGATACCATGCAGTTCACCATTTTCGGTAAAGTTATAAGGCGGGTACTCTTCGGTCAGATAAGTGATCGATTGAAGATCCGATTTCGCTATCGTGACTGTTGCCAACAAGGATGCAAGTAGAAACAGAACTGAACGGAACATAACGCCCCCTAATTTTGATCCCTTGCAAGTAAATGTAGTCTTTAATTGATACATCTACCAACAAGGAATCACAACGCTATCGGCAAATTCAAAGTTGAGCGTCAGGCTGATTTTCGGGCTTAGCGAGATCGAATGCAGGCAGTTGATTACAAGCGGCAACGACGGCATTGATGGTTGGATATGGTGCCATGTTTACGCCAAAACGGAGCGCGTTATAAACCTGAGGGACCAAACATATATCGACGATACTTGGACTAGAACTGATGCTAAAAACACACTCGCCATAGTGTTTACGATGAGCTAATAGCTTTTCTTCCACTGCTTTAAAACCCATGTGAATCCAATGATGCACCCACAAGCGCTTTTGCTCTTCATCCACCTCCAAGATCCCTTCGAGATACTGCAAGACCCGAAGATTATTCAGAGGATGAACATCAACCGCAATGTCTTGCGCCAACGCCAGCGCTTGATACTTGAGTGGCCCAATGGACGGGATCACTTGAGTCGATGAATAGTTATCATCGAGATACTGAATGATCGCCAATGACTGATTGAGGACCAGCTCCCCATCCACCAACACGGGCACCAGCTCATTGGGATTGAGTGCATGGTACTGTGCTAGATGCTGCTCTCCGCCATTTTTCACTAAATGAATCGAATGGTTTTCATAACAGAGCTGCTTCAAGTTTAAGCAGATCCTCACGCGATAGGCGGCAGACGAACGCCAATAACCGTAGAGTTTAAGACTTGTCTCCATACCAACCTCATTTATGCTGATAACGACTCACTTGTTGTTCAATCGCACCAAAAATAGATTGCCCTTGCGCATCGAACATTTCTAAGCGGATAGAATCGCCAAAACGCATAAATGACGTGCTGGCTTGACCATCACGAATCGTTTCAATCATGCGAATTTCGGCAATACACGAGTAACCCACACCACCTTCTTCAATCGAAGTGCCGTGATTGGTACCTTGTTTATTCGACACAGTACCAGAGCCTATGATTGCCCCTGCAGACAGTGGACGCGTTTTCGCTGCATGCACAATCAGATCGGCAAAATCGAAGGTCATATCAACCCCTGCGTTCGGCTTACCAAAAGGCTTGTCGTTGTAGATGGAAATCAGTGGTAAATGAAGCTTGTTCTCATACCAAGCATCGCCCAGTTCATCCAAAGTCACCGCGACGGGAGAAAACGCAGAAGAGGGTTTGGATTGAAAGAAGCCAAAGCCTTTGGCTAATTCAGCAGGGATCAGGCCACGCAACGAAACGTCATTCACCAGCATCACCAAACGAATTGACTCTTGCGCTTGCGCAATGCTCGCCCCCATTGGCACGTCTCCCGTGATCACCGCGACTTCGCCTTCAAAATCAATACCCCACTCTTCACTGGCAAACTCGATGTTGTCTCGAGGGGCAATAAAGGAATCGGATCCCCCTTGGTACATGAGCGGATCTGTCCAAAAGCTTTCTGGCATTTCAGCACCACGAGCTTTGCGCACCAACTCCACGTGATTGACGTACGCAGAGCCATCGGCCCACTGATAAGCACGCGGTAACGGTGAGTGAACCAAGGTCTCTTCAAATGGTGAACTTCCCGCTACCTCGCCCTGATTGAGCGCTTGATAAAGCTCTTTCAACTTGGGTTCGCACACAGACCAATGATCCAATGCAAGCTGCAATGTCGGCGCGATGTCGGCCGCGGAAACATAACGGCTCAAATCGCGGCTGACGACGATCAACTCACCATCACGATGCGCATTCTTTTTCGTTGCTAATTTCATCTCTCTTCCCTTCTCAAACCTTGCTGTTCTGTCGTCCGTGTTATTTTTGGTTTTCACGCCAACTGTAGACGTATTCTTTGTTTTCTACACTGTCGAGTTCTTGTGCAAACGTTAATGCATGGCGCGTATCAATCATCACCGCGACTTCGTCGGTGAATTTTTTCTTATACTCTTGGCCTGCTTTGAATGCCTTAGGATGCGGCCCATGGGTAAAGCCTGCTGGGTGGAACGTCACCATACCCGCTTCAATGTTGTCGCGGCTGAAAAAATCCCCTGCATGGTAGAACAACACTTCATCATAATCGTCGTTGTTGTGATAAAACGGCACTTTCAACGCACCAGGGTCACTTTCGATCGGGCGCGGAACAAAGGTGCAAACAACAAAGCCGTTACCAACAAAGGTGGAGTGTGCCGATGGCGGCAAGTGATAACGATGAGACATCAAAGGGCGTATATCGCGCCAGTTCAGTTTCACTACGGAGAGATCGCCATGCCAACCAATGGCATCCAATGGATTAAACGGATAGGTAATCACGCTCACATTGTCGTGGCGTTTCACTTCCACACGCGTCTCTTGCTCTGAGTATTGCGCTTTGAACTGATCGTTGATCGACGGCGTTTCAAGTACCGCAGGGTCAAACACCGCATGATTACCAACTAATCCTTTCTCTGGCAGTGAATACGCGGCATCGGTGTTTTCAATCATCAAAATAAACATCGCCTCTGACGGCTCCAAACGCCAGTTAGTGGAACGCGGGATCATCACGTAATCCCCTTCCCCCACTGCCAAATGGCCATAGTCACAATAAAGGTCCGCTTTTCCTTGATGAATAAAGAGCAGTTCGTCGCCATCCGCATTTCGCGCCAGAAACTCCATCTTGGTTTGGGTTTTCCAGACCCGGACTTTGCATTCGTGATTGTGAAGCAAATGCGGCACGCTCCAAGGAGAGGCTTGATTAGCGCTGGTCACGCGAGTGAAATCAAACGCTCTCGGCCTTAAATCGCCTTGCCAATCGACCCAACCTGTTGGCGCATGTTGATGATGGAAATGCGCAGCAGGGCCAAAGAACCCACTGCGCCCCGCTTCACGTTCGTAAATCGCCTCTTCGGGAAAATCGGCGTGTGCCTGCTTTGAGCAGACACCTTCCCGATGAGGAAAGGTGATCCATTTATGCATCGTTCAATACTCCGCGACGAATCTGATCTTCTTCAATCGATTCAAAAAGGGCTTTGAAGTTACCTTCACCAAACCCCTCATTGCCTTTACGCTGAATGATTTCAAAGAAGACTGGGCCAATCACTGTTTGGGTAAAGATCTGCAATAAGATGCCATCTTTCAAAGGAGCACCATCGATCAGAATGCGCAGATCTCGTAGTCGGTTGACATCTTCTTTGTGCCCTTCCACACGCGTATCCACTTTATCGTAGTAGGTATCCGGCGTTGGCATAAAGTCCATACCGCGCTCGCGCAGCGTTTGAACCGTTTGGTAGATATCATCAGTGGTGAGCGCGATGTGCTGAATACCTTCACCGTTGTATTCACGAATGAACTCTTCGATTTGTGACTTATCGTCTGATGATTCATTGATTGGGATACGAATTTTGCCACACGGTGCGGTCATCGCTCGGCTCACCAGACCAGTGAGTTTCCCTTCAATATCGAAATAACGAATTTCACGGAAGTTACCAATACGCTCATAAAATCCCGCCCAAGTATCCATGTTGCCGCGTTTTACGTTGTGGGTAAGGTGGTCAATTTCATACAAGCCGACATCCGAGTTCGCCAGGCGCTGAGCGGCGTCGTCATAAAAACGAAAGTCGACATCGTAGATACTCTGCTTACCGTAGCGATCAACAAAATAGAGCAAACTGCCACCAATGCCATGCACAGCAGGGATACTCAGTTCCATCGGTCCTATTTCTGTTTTGTATTCTTCTGCGCCATTGGTTAATGCATGCTTAAGTGCTGACGCTGCATCTTGCACTCGAAATGCCATCCCACATACTGAAGGTCCATGAACTTTTGCAAACTCCTCAGCCTGACTGTGCGGCTGAGCATTAACGACAAAGTTGATATCGCCTTGGCGATATAACCAAGCTTCTTTCGAGCGATGCTTGGCGACTTCCGCAAAGCCCAGCGAGGAAAACAAATGCTTAAGCTGCTCGATACCTGTGTTATCGGCGGCGGTGTATTCGACAAACTCAAATCCGTCTGTGCCCAGTGGGTTGATTGCATCCACCATGACTTTCTCCTTTTAGACTGTGTTTTATTTTGGTTAACACTTTGTTAACTTGAACCAGAGTCAGAAGAATTGGAATAGCGCCTGTCTACTCGAAAAAAATTCAATCCATACGCCAAAATGTAAAACATTTGTTACACCGCTAGCGAATAACCATAATTTGACACAAAAGCGTGCCATTCCCTCTTCGATTACCCCTTTGCGTTGTACGAGCCAATTTACAGACCAATCGTAAATGTAAATTTTATGTTAACTGCTGAGTAATAATTATTTTCCCGTTGTTTAAAACGTCATTATTGTGTCAGTCCGTCCGTTTATTTGATTCAACGCAGTTTTATTGTCTGCCAACTATGCACAATGGAGCATTCTGTTCCTACACGGGCGCTGCCCACAGCAAAAGAGAGATCAGCCGAATGATTCCAGTAAACCAAGAACGTCTTATCGAGCATTTTTGTCAGTTAGTGCGCATCGACAGTGAGTCGATGAATGAAAAAGCAATTGCCGAAGCGCTGGCTGAACAGCTCGGCGACATGGGCTTTAGCGTGCACAAACTGCCTGTGCCAGAACACATCTCGAATGGCTTTAACGTCTATGCACGCTTAGAGGGTGAGCTTGAAGGTTCCATCTTATTAAGTTGTCACATGGATACCGTGGCGCCGGGCAATGGCATTGAACCTGTGATTGAAGATGGCATTATCCGTTCAAAAGGAAACACCATTCTTGGTGGTGATGACAAATCGGGCATCGCTGCCATTATGGAAGCGGTCCGTCTGCTGAAAGAGCAAAATCAACAGCACAAAACCATAGAGCTTGCCTTTACTGTGCATGAAGAAGGCGGCCTGTTTGGTTCCGAATATTTTGATATGAGCTACGTCACAGCTCAGCAAGCGATTGTACTGGATACTGGTGGCCCAATTGGCTCTATTGTCACGGCGGCACCTGGCCAACAGAAAATCGTCGCTACGATTAAAGGTCGCCCTGCTCACGCAGGTTTGGCGCCAGAAGAAGGCATCAGTGCCATTATGGTTGCCGCCGATGCCATCAACCAAATGAAACTGCTGCGTATTGACTCGGAAACGACTGCCAATATTGGTTCGGTTCACGGCGGTCAGGCGACAAACATTGTCATGCCAGAGTTGAAAATTGTCGCGGAAGCTCGCTCGCTCAATGCAGAAAAGCTCGATGCACAAGTCGAGCACATGATCACGACTTTTGAGCGTGTCGCCGAAGAACATGGTGCGAAAGTGGAGATTGAATCGAGCCGCGCGTACAACGCGTTTGTGCTTAGCGATGACCATCCTCACGTCGTGGAAATTAAGCAAGCTTTTGCGGACATTGGTGTAGACGCCATAACCAAAGGCACTGGAGGCGGTAGTGATGCTAATAACTTCAATGCCAAGGGTTTAACGACGGTCAATCTGTCGACCGGCATGTCAAAAGTACACACAACAGAAGAGTTCATTGCCATTGCGGACATGGTCAAAATCACCGAGTTTTTGACTCACTACTTAGCCAAGTAATCCCTTTGACGCACTGGCCCTGCCAGTGCGTTTTCTCTGTGATTTGTTTCCTCTCATATTAGTTCCCTCTTAAAGCCAAAGTCTGATCACCCATTCCGTTGAAAGTTCTTTAGATCTCGCAAAGTAATGAAACGAGAGTTTATCTTTCATGGATTTATCGATAATCATCACATTTAGTTGCTATTCAAATGATTACTATGCATTTGGTTTTAATTAATAACGTGATAATCAAATGAAAAAGACCCTTTTAACCAGTGCAATTGCGCTCTCCCTGACTTTTCCAGCCCTCGCCGCGAATGGCGATATCCATAACGTCACTATTCTCGGCACATCTGACCTTCACGGCCATTTTATGCCTTGGGACTACGCCGCGGACAAACTCAATATGAGCGGCAGCCTGAGCCAAATCGCCACCAAAGTAAAAGCGATTCGCCAAGAACAAAATAACGTCATTTTGGTCGACGCAGGTGACACCATTCAAGGCAACTTTGTCGAAACGTTTAAAGAAGAGCCGATCGATCCAATGATGCTCGGCTTTAATGAGATGAACTATGACGTTTGGGTATTAGGCAATCATGAGTTTGATTTTGGCTTGAACGTGCTTAATCGCTCTCTCACCCAATTCAAAGGCACCTCTCTGGCAGGTAACATTCAACGCCCTGATGGCAACCCTTTTTTGCCGGGTTACACCATAATCGAGCGTGGCGGGATCAAAATTGGCGTGATCGGAATGGACACGCCAATGACGCAAGTCTTCGCTGAAGGAACCAATCGTCTTGAAGGGATGACCTTCACCAACCCAACGCTGGAAGTGAAAAAAATCGTTAAGCAGATTGAGGGCAAAGTTGATGCGATTGTGCTTGTTGCTCACATGGGCCTAGACAATGAAAACGACATCGCAGACACCGGTGTCACCGACATTGCCAACGGTAACCCTGAGCTCGATGCCATTGTGGCCGGCCACATGCACACGCGCATTGATAAAGCCGTGGTCAATGGCGTCATCATCACCGAGCCCGACAAATATGGCCGCGCGCTGTCACGCATTGACTTGCAGTTTGAAGAACAAAATGGCCAATTCACCTTGATCAACAAAGACAGCTACACCTACAAGATCAAAGGCATCGATTCGGATGACAAAATGGAATCGCTCTACGAACCGTATCACAAGCGTCTGCGTGAAATGGCCAACCGCGAAGTAGCGCAGCTAACTGGCGTCAACTTAGTACCAGAAAACGACATTCGCGGTATCCCGCAAGTGCATATTCAAGACACAGGGATCAGCGCTCTTTTCCAAGAAGCAAGTTTTTTCTATGCACCTCAAGCCAACGTCATTGCACTGCAAATTGACAATGACAACGCCAAGCTGGACGTAGGCCCAATCAAAGCTAAAGACATCGCGTACAACTACCAATATGCAGGCGGTGAGATCACGGTTTACCAAATGACAGGCAAAGAGTTGAAACAGTACATGGAGTGGTCTGCTGGTTACTTCAATTCGGTGCAACCGGGGGATGTGACATACAGCTTCAATCCTGAAAGACGCGCCTCGAAGTACTCAACCAACGACTTCTTCGCGGGCGTCACCTACACCATCGACTTAACTCAGCCAGCAGGCCAGCGCATTACTGATCTCAAGTTTGCCGATGGCAAACCCGTGTTAGACGACAGCGAGATTCGCCTCGGCATGAACAGCTACCGTATGGGCCATTTGACCCAAAAAGGCGGAGTGTTAGAGGGCCAAACTTTCCCTGTTCTGTTTGATACCGAAGCAAAATATGGAGAGGAACAAGGCACCATCCGAAATCTCACCATCCGCTACCTCACCGAGCAGAAACAAGGACAATACGTTGGCCAACCGATGCAACGCTGGAAACTCTCTGCTTTGCAGGGGTTTGAGAAAGAAGGGGCGATCGTCAAACAGTTAATCAACGAAGGCAAAATCGATGTACCTGCCAGTGAAGATGGCCGCTACACCAACATTGCTTCAATAAATGTCAAAGCACTGGTGTTCACTAATCCACAGGCTAAAAACGAAGCCATTACTTCTCGCCTTGCTAAAATTGAGGAAGCAAATCCTGCTGAGAAACAACATCTTAAACGCGAGTTGATCCTCATCGAAGCCCTGAACCCATAAACCACGTCTGTGCACCTCTTAGTAGGTGCACATTTTTCTCTCGCAAAATTGTCACAATAAAATTTCCTTTCGCCCCCTTTTGCCTGTCGACATCACAAAAAAAATAGGATAGGTTTAGATGTATAGACGTCCAAAAGAGATTAGCTTAGGGAGAAAGCTGTGCCTATTCGTATTCCAGATCAATTACCAGCGGCAGATGTTTTGCGAACTGAAAACATCTTCGTCATGAGTGAAACTCGTGCCGCCAAGCAAGAAATTCGTCCGCTGAGGGTACTGATTCTCAATTTGATGCCGAAAAAAATTGAGACAGAAACTCAGTTTTTACGCCTGCTCTCTAACAGCCCTCTCCAGGTCAATGTCGAGCTGCTGCGTATTGACGATCGCCCGAGCAAAAACACCCCGACTGAACATCTCGACAATTTTTATCGTCAATTCGAGATGGTGAAAAACCGTAACTTTGATGGATTGATCATCACAGGTGCGCCGCTAGGCTTGGTGCAGTTTGAAGATGTGATTTATTGGGATCACCTCAAAACCATCATGGAATGGGCGAAATCACACGTTACCTCAACTCTGTATGTCTGTTGGGCTGCGCAAGCAGGCCTGAAATTGCTTTATAATTTGCCAAAGCAGACACGTAAAGAGAAGTTATCTGGGGTCTATCATCATCGTATTCACAAGCCTTATCACCCTATTTTACGTGGCTTTGATGATTCCTTTTTGGCCCCCCATTCTCGCTACGCCGATTTTTCGCCAGAGTATCTCGCAGAACACACCGATTTGGATATTCTCGCGACGTCTGACGATGCAGGCGTTTACCTAGCCACCACCAAAGATAAGCGCAACGTCTTTGTTACTGGCCATCCAGAATATGACCCGCACACGCTGCACAATGAATACATTCGCGATTTGGGTGAAGGCATGGAACCGGCGATTCCGGTTAACTACTACCCCAATGACAACCCAGATAATCCGCCAATTGCAAGCTGGCGTAGCCACGGACACCTGCTTTTCTCGAACTGGTTGAACTACTGCGTTTACCAACAAACGCCTTACGACCTCGATCATTTCAGCGAAGACGCGTTCACCAAAGACGAATAGCGCCACACGATATCAAACCTTTTTTACAACAGGTCGCCTTTGAGGCGGCCTGTTGTCGTTTATGCCCATTAATCGTTTATGCAAAGTGACTCGCATTGTCGATGTCGATTGATAGGCAATAGACCCCAAGGATTTATCATCTCTTCAGGCCACATTAAAAAGAACGAAAACGATGAAAAAACAAACTCTTCTTTTGCCGCAATTGGTAGCACTTACCCTTTTGACCGGGTGTGTCACAGTCACTGAAGGCCAAGCACAAAAAGATCCGGACCCAATTGGCATGGCAGAATCTCGCATTGCCTTGGGGCTTGGCTATCTCGAAAATGGCGCGATGATCAAAGCCCATGACAACTTACAACAAGCTCTGACACACGCTCCTGATTATTACCGAGCGCAGCTTTCCATGGCCCACTACTACGAGCGCGTCGGTGAAAACGGCAAAGCGGAAGATATTTATCAAAAATCGGCTCGTCAGAACCCCAAAAACGGCAACGTATTGAACAACTACGGCACGTTTTTATGCAAAAAGGGCGAGTATGACAAAGCAGATCGTTTGTTTAATCGTGCTATTGAGCAGCCATACTACTACTTGATTCCTGCCAGCTATGAAAACGCCGCTTTTTGTGCTCTTAAGGCGGGAGAAAATGTAAAAGCGCAAACCTATTTCACTCGTGCAATTGACTACGACCCACACCGCCCTAAATCCATTTTGAACCTAGCGAAGCTGGAAGTGGATGCAGGTAACTACACCCAAGCACGCCTACGCTTGATGCGCTTCCACCAAAGCTATGGGCTGCAAATCCCCTCGCTTAAACTGATGATCGATTTAGAAGACAAAGCAGGTAATGTGGCGTTGGTGAAAAAGTATCAGAGTGAATTGGACAAATTGACGGCCCGCCAAGGCTAACGAGTGCTGGCGTGTTAAATCAAAAGGCGCGACCAACAAAAACCTCTGCCCAAAAAGCAGAGGTTTTTTATGGTTTTACCGCCCGCATTACTTAACGTCTTGACGTTGAGTTGCGGATTTTGTAGCGATCTTTTCGGTGCGTATTGCGTAACTTACGCACCTTCGTTTTTCTCTTAATCGTCAGATATTCACGGTAAATAATCCGAATAAACGCAACTAAGCCAATGATGAGCAGAATGGTAAAAACGCTCAGGAAGCTTTCACACAACCAATCTGGCTGACAGGGTAGATAAATTTCAAAATCCATCGCATGCCCTCCTATTACGCAACCTATTCGTTTTTAACTCGGGATAATGGTCTCCATCACCCTCGCAGTTTGATCCACTCTCCTCTTTGTTGTTTGTCCATAAATGACCAAGCAACAAAGCGACTGACCTTTTGTCCTTGGCTCATTTCGACGACACGAATACTGCGTACACCTAATTTTTCCAACTGTTTACGTAGAGGTCTTACGTTGTCTTTCTTCGAAACGAGCGTACTGAACCACAAAACCTGATGGGCAAAACGCTCACTTTCGTTCGCCATGCGCTTCAAGAAGGAGGATTCTCCACCTTGGCACCACAACTCAGAATTTTGACCTCCGAAGTTAAGTATAGATTTGTTTTTCGAGATTTTTTGTGAACCAGCTTTTGCTGTTACACCTTTTTTCAAACGGTTGGCGGCGAGGTTGTCTAATTTTCGTTGTGTGCCAAACGCCGCTTCCTGCGCCGAAGCGTGAAATGGCGGGTTGCATGTCGTCACATGAAAGTAGTCTGTGGGGCCAATAATGCCTTGGAAAATATGCTGAGACTGGTCTTGCAATTTGAGATCAAGCTGCCCCTGCAGTACAGGATTAGAGTCGGCAATACGCTGCGCGGACTCAATCGATTTAGGGTCAACATCACTACCGGTGTAAGACCAACGATAGTCACAAATCGCAATAATGGGATAGATGGCGTTTGCACCAACACCGATGTCCAACGCCTGAACTTTCTCATGAGGAAATTTACCTTTCACCTCTCCTTCCAAGAGCTCCGCTAGACGATGGATGTAATCCGCACGTCCTGGGATTGGTGGGCACAAGTAGCCTGCTGGGATGTCCCAATCTGCCACTTGATAGTAAGCACTGAGCAGCGCTTTATTGAGCATTTTTACCGCAGTTGAATCTGAAAAAGAGATACTCGCCTCCCCTTTAGGATTTTTGATCACAAAAGGAGCAAGCGATGGCAGCGCCTGCGTTAACTTAGCAAAATCGTAACGCCCTTGATGTTTGTTGCGCGAATGCAGCCCAGCACGCGTGACTTTGACAAAATCACAACTCGATTCAGACATATTGAGATCACGACTTTTTTTCGTGCGCGGTTTTGGGGCTCGTTTCGCAGGCTCTAATGGTTTGGCTGATTTTCGTTTGTTCGTCATTATTTTTTTGCTTCCTGAGCTTTTAAATCGAGGTAAATCATAAACAGACGAGCATCCAGCTCCAGTTGGTGATAGTCCGGCTCCATGTAGCAGCAAAGAGAGTAAAAAGCTTTATCATGCTCTTTCTCTTTAATGTGCGCCAGTTCGTGCACAACCAACATGCGCAGCAAAGGCTCCGGCGCCTCTTTAAATACGTTGGCAATGCGAATCTCATTTTTCGATTTTAGTTTTCCGCCGTGGTTGCGAGACACGACACTGTGCAAGCCGAGCGCATTGTTAATCAGATGAATTTTTCCGTCGTACACCACTTTACTGATGGGGCCCGTTTTCTTCATAAACTGGTTTTTGATCTGCATCGCGTAGTCAAACAACGCTTTTTCACTGCGAATGTCGTGACGTGCTGGGTAGCGTTTATCAAACCAAGGAATTAAACGTTGCGACTCAATCAATTGGGCCACTTGCTGCACGATATGCTGCGGGTAACCCTGAATGTAGCGAAGTGACGGATGCATCATGGAATCGGACCTGATCATTTTTCAAAGCGCGCTAGTTTACCTGACTCCGCCCCTTGATTCATCGCTTTTTCTTTTCGTCCGCAGCGAAATTGGCTACACTTGCGCCCCTTTTCATTACATGGCAAGACAAGATGAAACGTGTCGTTCTCTACATCAAAGACAAATGTCCACACTGCAAAGATGCGCAGCGCTATCTGGATAGCAAAGGCATTCAATACCGCTTGTGTAATGCCAAGATGCATCGCGGCCGTAAAGAGCTCGACGCGATTGGTGCGCGCTCTGTGCCAGTACTTAAAATCGGTGACCGCTTGATGATTGGTTGGAACCCGAAGAACTTTGAACGCATGTATGGCGATAAGTGATCACAGCTAAACATACTGCTTTATAAATTCGATAAAGGTGCGATCCGCCACCGACAGATAGCCGCCACGTCGCCAAGCCAGCGCTAGGTTGAGGGTGACGGGCGGAGAAAATGGCACGCCGACCACGCCACTCTCATTCTCGGTCACCAGTTGAAGCAATGCCGTAATGGCAAACTCTCGCTTTACGATCTTCAAAATCAATGGCAATAGATTGGTTTCAAAAGAATACTGCATTTCAATGCCATGCTGGTGGCTAAAATGATCGAGAAAATCGCGGTGGAAATAACCCGATTTGAACATTACCAGTTCATGTTGAAAGAATTCTTCAAAGGTGAGTGATGCTCGTTGCGATAACGGATGCTCGCTGCCGACAACCGCCATCATCTGGCTAGAGAATAGGTGGTCGATTTCTAAATCGTCCGGTACGTCGTTTTCCGTGATCACACCAATGTCCAAATCCCCATCAAGCAGCATCTTACGAATCGACTGCGTCCCCGCTTCAATCAGTGTCAGTTTGAGGTTGGGATAATGGCTTTTAAAGGCCATTAAAATTTCTGGAAAGAAATAGCTGCCCATCATGCTTGGCGCACCGAGGCGCACCTCACCTTTCTCAAGCCCCTTCAGTTCATTCATCGCCAACTCCGCATCATGCAGTTGCTGTACGACTCGTTTGGCATGCTCATACAAGGTTTGCCCTTCCGTTGTCAGTGCGATCTGTTTGTCATCACGTTTAAATAGAGTCACACCGAGGCTTTGTTCGAGCTTTTTGATTGAGACACTCAAGGCAGGCTGCGCGATATGCAGAGACTGAGCTGCACGAGTGAAATTTTTCTCTTCGGCCACCGCCAAAAATTGTTTGAGTTGTTTCGATTCCATCTAGATCAAAAATATATCGTCATCATATTTTTAATATATTTTGTTTATCACGATGTGACTGATACTGTGCTCACAAATCAGTAGGAGAATTAAGATGTACGAACTCGGCAGCTCTCAGTATCGCCATGTCACCATTGCCTTGGCACTCGGTTCGTTTTTAGTTTTCTGTAATCTTTACCTCTTTCAACCCATGCTGCCCAAATTGGCCTTGGAATACGCGGTATCGGAAACACAGGTAAACTGGGTCTTTGCCGCCACCACGCTGGGCTTATCCCTCAGCCTTGTTCCTATGGCGGTGTTGTCTGAAAAAATTGGCCGACGCACGGTCATGCTGGCGGGTTTGTTCGCCATTCCACTGTGCAGTGCCGCGCTGCTGCTTAACGACTCTTTCTTGTTTATCGTCATTTGCCGCGCCCTGCTTGGAGTGGCGTTGGCGGCCTTTGCCGCCGTTGCAGTGGCGTACATGGCGGAAGAGCTTCATCCAAAGGCGTTTAGCCATGCCATTGGCGGCTATATTGCGGCCAATTCACTTGGCGGTATTAGCGGACGAATCAGTGGCGGTTTGATGTCCGACTGGTTTGGTACCACGGTCGCGATTGAGGTGATGCTGGTCTTCACGCTACTGGGCGTGATTGCGGTGAGCTTTTTGCTGCCCAAGCAGAAACATTTCTCCCCCAGTACTCACAGCTTATGGCAACACAATCAGACCATCGTCCAGCACCTGCGTCACACTCGAGTTTGGTTGGCGATGGTGATCGGCGGACTCAATTTTGCCCTTTTCGTTAACCTCTACTCCGTGATGGGATTTCGCCTGGTGGCAGAGCCGCATGGCCTACCCGTTGGCCTCGCATCATTGATTTTTTTGTGTTACCTCGGCGGTACCATCAGCTCCAAATACACTGGCAAATGGAATCAATATTTTCATCCGGTCAGCGGCATGTTACTTGGCGCGGCGATCAGTTTGTTTGGCATGCTAATCACTTCGATTGAACATTTAGCCGCCATGTTTATCGGTTTAGTGCTGATTTCCTTCGGCGCTTTTTTCACGCACACTTTGGCGTATGGATGGGTTGGACAAAAAGCCACTCACGCGAAAGCAACGGCAACCGCGATGTATCTGGTGCACTACTATGTGGGCGGTAGCGTTGGCGGGTTTTTCTTGCTCTATTGCTGGCAACATTGGCAATGGAATGGCGTGATCATCGCGGCGTTGAGTATGTATGTGTTGCTGTTTGCGGTGATACTGCAACTGAAAAAGCCCAAGTACGCGTGCATAGAAGAGAGCTTGGTCAAGCATCCTTGAGTCGTCAAAGGGGATAGGATTGAACCCCACGAGTGGTTATACTGCCCCCTCAACACGCAATAGAATACGACCATGACTCAAAGCTCAACACAACAAACCATTCATCAAGAAGTGAACCAATGGCTCAACGATGTGGTGATTGGTTTAAATCTCTGCCCATTCGCCGCCAAACCGCAGCGCAATCAGCAAATCAAAATCCACGTCAGTGAGGCCGACAACGAAGAGTTGTTGCTGCAAGATATTCTTAGCTTGCTGATGGAGCTCGATCAAACGGAGCCCAGTGAGTTAGAAACCACGCTGGTTGTTATCCCTAACATGCTCAGCGATTTTTGGGATTACAATCTTTTCATCGATTGGGTGGAAGCCTTGATCAAACAACAAGATTGGGAAGGCGTTTTCCAAGTGGCCACCTTCCATCCGGACTACTGTTTTGGTGGTGCCGAGCCAGAAGACGACGAAAACCTCACCAATCGCTCACCTTATCCGATTTTTCATCTCATTCGAGAAGAAAGCATGGAAAAGGTGCTGCGCCACTATCCAGATCCTGAATCGATCCCAGATACCAACATCGCTCGTGTTTCAGCGCTCAATGAAGAAGAGCGTAAAAAGCTGTTCCCTTATCTTTTTCGCTAAACAGCATAGGGCAAAGAGCATCAACCAAACCTGAGGCGGCGACCATGCGCACTGTGCCACAAGTGCCGCTGCTTCAATTGGCAAGGGGATAGAGCTTACCTCTAGGCTCTGGTATCATTCGCCCTTACGTAAAACTATTGGAAAAACACATGCAATTGTCTCAACTTACCCAAGACATTTTTGATCACCTGTACCGTGACATCACTGAGTTCCGTAGCACGTTTGATTTACCGGTGGCTGCACCTGAAAGCCTAGATGAAAAAGCGGACACGCTACACACTTCTTTGATCATCGAAGAGATGACGGAGTTGGCGGAAGCGGATAGCAAAACAGAACAAGCAGATGCGATTGTTGATTCGGTCTACGTGCTTATGGGTCGCCTAGTCCACCTTGGAGCGGCAAACGTTGAAGACAATCTTGCTATCAGCTACTTGATTGATCTGCTGCTGAACGTCGCAAAAAACCGTGGCATCGACTTTATTCCATGCTGGGATGAAGTGCACTCAAGTAACATGAGCAAAGTGTGTCGCAATGAACAAGAATATGCCGACACTGAGAAGTTCTATGCAGAGCAAGGTGTTAAGCTGATGGCGGTGCAAAAAGGTGATTACCTGATTGCCAAATGTGCCGAAGATTTTGAAGGCGAAGGCAAAACGATTCGTGCTGGTAAGGTATTGAAATCGGTTTACTACCGCCCTGCAGACTTAGTTCCGCTGACTCAGTAAGCCATCTGTTCTCAGTTGGCCATCCGTTTTTAGCAAACCAACCGTTTGATGAAGCTAGCCCGCCTAAGTGCGGGCTTCTTTTTAGTGGTGCGTTTTGTTGCAATGCTAAGTGAAAATCAAATACGGCTGCCCATCAACGGCCACTTTTTTCACTGGCGTTTCAAATACCTGCTGTAGATTTTCCACACTCATCACTTCTTCTGCAGAGCCATACGCAGCGAGCACACCTTGGTTGAGCAGCAACACTTTGTCGGCGTGCTGATAGACTCGGTTGAGATCATGATTGGCCACCAAGACCACCAAGCCTTGCGCAGCCATCTCATCGATAAGCTGATACAACCACTTCGCTTGGGCCACATCCAGTGGCGCGGCAGGCTCATCCAAGATCAGCAGTTGCGAGTAAGGATTTAACGAGCGCCACACTTGCAAGCACACCGCTGCCAGACGCACGCGTTGCCATTCACCACCCGAGAGTGCCTGCACGCTACGATGCAACTTGTCTTGCAACTGCACCAACTCCACCACTCTACGCACAGCTGCTTGAACCTCTAGCTCAGCCACATGCCTTCCTGTCGGTAACGAGAGCGCCAACATTTGAAACACATCGACATTAAACGCCGGTCTCGATTGCTGGCAAAGGTAAGCCCGATAAATCGCTTGTTCCGCTAAAGGCAACGTGAGTAAAGAGGTCTCGTTGATCAACACTTCCCCCTTGGCGCCTTCACGCGAGCTCAGCGTACCTGCAATCGCTGACAATAGAGTACTTTTTCCAGAACCATTTGGGCCCGCCACATACACTTTTTCACCTGCAGCACATTGAAAAGACAGGGGTAAAAGCCGATTGCCGACACTAATATGATTAATGTGCATCGTGGCTCCTTATCAGCATCCAGATAAAGATGGGTGCGCCAATGGTGGTGGTCATCACCCCCAGCGGCAGCTCTGCCGAATCCAATAAGGTTCTTGCCCAAATGTCAGAAAAAACCAATAACGTCGCCCCGGCAAACGCCGACATCGGCAACAAGAATCGGTTTTCTGAGCCAAACGCCATGCGCAGCAAATGAGGCACGACTAAACCAACAAAGCTGATAATACCGCCAAGAGCCACCGCGCAGCCGATCAAGATGGAGACCGCCAAAATCAGCCGCCAACGTACCTTGTGCACATCAACGCCCAGTTGCGCGGCGTGCGTTTCACCCAGCATCAGTTTGTCCAACGTTTGCCCTTGCAGACAAAGCCAAACCAAGACCGGAAGCAATACAAGTGTCACCAGATGATGGTGCCAACTTGCCCCACCAATGCTCCCCATTAACCAATACATCAGTTGACGCAAGCTGAGATCATCACTGAAATAAAAGGCCCAAGTGACAAACGCACCCGATAAAATACCGAGTGCCACCCCCACAAGGAGCATTCTCGAGGTCGACAAGTGCATTGCTCTTGCCATCCCCACCAAAATCAACGTAAAGACCAAGGCACCAATGATCGCTGCCAGCATAAACACCATTGGCGTCGGCATCACGGGTAATAAAAAGAGCGCAATCACCATCGCCAAACTGGCCCCGCCGGAGATGCCTAACACACCAGGTTCAGCAAGCACATTGCCAAGTAAGACTTGTAATGTCGCCCCCGAGACCGCTAATGCCGCGCCGATCACCATTGCCGCCACCAGTCGCGGCAGACGCAGATCAACCAACAGCTTATGTTCAAAACTGCTCAAGGAAGAAAACGGAGAAAGAAAGACTTCCCCCACCATCAAATAGAGTGCAGAGAGAATCAAAAGTACAGCCACCATCACTAATAAGGTGGCTCGCCATCGCTTCTCTTTGTGGGCTATCAGTTGGTGCAGTTCCATGGGCAATGATTCAATTCGCTCGCTAAACAAAAGGCTTAACTCTAACGTTAAGCCTTTCAAAAATAAACCGTTAAACGCTTGCCACAACTGAACTTTCGCAAGAGGACAGCGGAAAATGATTAATCGTAAACCAGTTGGTCATCTTCAAAACGAGTTTTGACTTTGCAGACCATCAAGGCCGCACGCTGGCCAATAGTGACTTTACGATTGGGAAAAACAATCGCTTCATTGTCGTTCTTCGCCATCAACGGCTTATCGCCATCATGACCAAACACTTCACCGTGCATAAATGAGGTAAAGTTCTCCACGCTATCATCAAAGCGGAAATCAAAATCCTCATGTAAGCGCACGATAGTGCGGCTCACTCGGTAGGTAATCGCTGGCTTTGGCAAATGCTCTGGGGTCACTTCTGCGATTAAATCACGCATGGTCAAATCCAACGCCGTAAAGCGCTCTAACTCATTCTCACCAATGCGTGCAACTCGGCCTAATTCCATCGTCAGCGCTTGAGCAGAATAGTATTCTGCACTAAACCAACTAAACGTGCTGGATGGTGAGTTAGAGAGCAGCAACGCTTCGACATGGCTGTGGTTGACAAAATCCACCAACGCTTTAGAGCGAGTCGGATGACGCGTTTTCGGACTGATCGCGAACGAGTAGTGCTTCGACGCTCGTATCGCACAATGCAAATCTAAGTGCCAACGGCTCTCTACCGGCGTGTTATCGAAAAATGCTTTCACCAATAACTTCAGTTGATCGGCAATCACCAACTCTTTGCTTGGCTGATGCTCTTTTTCATCAAACAGACGATTGAGGTTTTCTTCAATAAAACGCGTATGCGCATTGGTCGCTTCTGGATGAGCAATGATAAATAGACAACGCGCTTGCACATCTTGAAAGCCCGTTTCGATATCGTGAACAATCTTGTCAATCAGTTCCATCGGTGCAGTTTCATCACCGTGGATCCCTGACGATAAAATGATATTTTTCGTTTCCGCGCTGTTGTTTGCCGGAATGACTTCTAACACACCACGCTGATGCAGCTGCAATCTTACCCCATTGCTTAACGTCGTCGCTTTCGCCGCGACAGATTGCTGCATATTTAGGGTGTCTGACAAAAACGATTGGCGAAAGAGAGAATTCGTCATGCGTTACTCCTTAATTGCACGGCGGTATGTTAATAAAATGTTCACAACATTTATGTTGCTAGGATCTCACTTATCAAGAGAAATCGAAGTTTTCACCGCAAAAAGCCAAGAATTGCGTTCATTCCGGACGATTTGCAGATTGAGACCGTCATCACCGAACACTTTTTAAACAATAACAGTATGTTAGGGAGTGAACTCTACCACATCCCTAACCCTTTCCGTTATAACAAGATCACGGAATTTTATTTTCCGATCTGCACTAATAGTTGTTCAAATTCATCCACTTTTTCACGGATACGCTCGATGCTCTGTTGCCAGAAATCCGCTTGCGTCAGATCCATTTGCAGATGCTGCGCGACCACATCTTCCGCCATCATTGCCCCTGTATCTCGCAGCAAAGCGACGTAATCACGATAGAATGACTCTCCCTTTGCCGCGCGCTGAGCGTAGATGCCTTTCGAGAAAAGGTAACCAAACAAATAGGGGTAGTTGTAGAAACTGATTTCTGAAATCGAGAAATGAAGTTTGCTGGCCCAGAAATAGGGGTCGGATTCTGACATTGAATCGCCGTACCAGGCTTGCCAGGTTTCACTCATCAACTGGCAAATATCATCCGCCGACAGTTCACCGCTGGCACGACGCTCATAGAACGCTTTTTCAAATTCGTAACGCACAGGAATGTTGATGGTGAGCGCGTAAGCAGAAGAGAGCTCTTCCCACAACATTTCCAATTTCTCTTCAGCGGTGGCAGCTTGTGCAATCAAATAATCCTGAACAATGTTTTCCGCAAAAATAGACGCGGTTTCTGCCAGTGTCATTGGGTAACGCGTTTGGCAAAGGGGCATGTCTTTCATCACCCAGTTGTGGAACGCGTGCCCGAGTTCATGGGCCAAAGTCAGCAGATCCGAACGGCTGCCCGACCAAGTCATAAACACCAGCGGTGTACGGGTGGCTGCTAGTTTAGTGCAATACGCACCGAGGCGTTTGTTTTCCGAAGGCGCGGCATCAATCCAGCCATTTTCCACCATGAGGTCAACAAAGCTTGCCATTTCTGGGTTGACTTGTGCAAACGCATTGCGGATTACCTCAATCGCTTCATCAAAGCCATACACTTTGGCTTCGCCGTCAAACGCCGGCATTGCAGCCAAGTGATTCCAAGGCTTCATCGCCTCTAAGCCGTGCACTCGCGCCATTAGCTTCCCAGCTTTCTGGCCAACCGAGCGACTGTCCTTTGCCACGGAGATCATGGTTTCTAAGGTTTGTGCCTCAATACGACTCTCGTAGAGGCTCGGCTCTAAGAAGTGGATCTTGCGTTGGTGCGAGCGCTTTTGATATTCGGTTAAACGCCAGCCAGAAAGTGCATTCAAAATTGCCGCAAAGGTTTCACGGTGTGTCGACATCGCGTTTTGAATCCCCCGCCACGCAGGTTCTTGACGAGAGAATTCTGCCCCATAAAGCAAGCTGGCGGCTTGAGAAAATCCAAGCGTTTCTTGTTTACCGTCTTCGGTATCTAGGGAGATTTTTAAGGTGCCAGTTAGGTTGTCGTAGAGACGGCCCCAACCATCGCGCCCGTCCACTTGCATCGCAGAAAGCAGTTGTTCCTCAGACACACTCAAGCTTTGATCCGCCAGCTTACGCAGCTGAGCAATGGAAAATACCTGACCAGCTACATCGGGATTATTGCTCTCTAAAACGTCGGCGATGAAATCGTCATCTGCGTGCATTAGCGCCAGTTGGTATGGGCTAAATGCCTGTTCCATTTCAGAACTTAGCTTGGCCATGCGTCCAACCAAAGCTTTGGCTTGAGGATGAGTCACATCCACCGAGGTATAACAGTTGGCAAAGGTGTAAACCGTCGAAAGTAAACGCCCTGCGGCTTCTCGGGTGACGATGGCATTTTGCATCACGCTCACCACTTCACGCTGTGACGCTTGTGTATTGAGCAGTTTGATGCACTGCTCGATCAGTTCGATATCTTGTTCGATACGAACATCGTTTAAATCTGCATAGGCAATAGAAAGATCCCAGCTTGGCGCGGTCATTCTGTGTTCCTTATGAATCTGTGACTAATCGACTGGATGATTCGTCTGTTCTTCCCTGATAGAGAGAGGCATCCCGATCATTTTGACTGTCGGAAACTGCGTTTGGTCACTATCGGTAAAAATCGTTATGTGTGTCAGACTTGCGTTCTCAATGGCCAAGGTTTGATACCAGTGAGGGCGTTGCCAGTCTACACCCAAAAGGTGAGCTAAGATAAGTCGAATTACACCACCATGAGTGATGATTAACACTTTGCGATGTTCTGTGCTGATGATTTGCGACCAGCACTGCACTACCCTTTGCTGAAATTCCGCCAATGTCTCGCCCTTTGGCAAAGAGGCATTGGCAGGGTCTTGCCAAAAGGCGTTGAGGAGCGGCCACGGATAGTCTTGAGTAGCAAAAGGCACTCCGTCTAACAGACCAAAGTCCATCTCTTGTAAGTCTGCTTGCAATCGAATTGGCCAATCGTGCTGTTGACCAAGCAGCTCAGCCAACTCATGGCATCTCGAGAGAGGCGAGCTCACGATGAGTTCAACATCATCATGCTGAGCGAACAACGCTTCGGCAATCGCTTGCTGACGAGCCGCCGGTACCTTGGCATCGGTTCGACCAAATAAACCCGCGTCCGCTGCTGTTTTGCCATGACGCAGTAAGATCACTTCCATCGTTTTTCCCTATTGATGACCACTCGATTTCAATACAAGGGGTAACCCCGCCGCGATAAGAGTGACGTTGTCACACTCCTGGGCAAGTGACTGATTCATACGACCTGCATTGTCAACAAATAGACGGCTAATTTGCCCTAAAGGCACCACGCCTAACCCCACTTCATTAGAGACCAAAATGATCTGTGCCGGGCTTTCTTTCACAACGGATGCCAACTGGGCAACCTTTTGCTCCAGTTTTTCATTGCTCGCATGCTCACCAAACTCAAACAGCCAGTTATTGAGCCACACCGTTAAACAATCCACCAGCACCACATCGTCAGCACCAAACTGCGAGAGCCGCTCTGCTAAGTACAGCGGCGCCTCATGTTCACACCAACCTTGTCCACGTTGCTGTTGGTGATGGTGAATTCGCTCTGCCATTTCTTGGTCAAAAGGCACCGCCGTGGCGACGTAGTGGCATTTGGCATCATGTTGTTGAGAGCGTTGCCGCGCAAGCTGTTCAGCAAAACGAGATTTACCCGAGCGCGCCCCACCCAACACCAGCACTTTATTGGTTGAACAACTCATCATCACTGCACCACCGCAATCAGAACCAAATAGATGCCTAGTTCCATCAATTGTTGAGCCCCACCTAAGCAATCTCCGGTAAAGCCGCCCAAACGCGCTAGCAGCCAACGTTTAAATGCCCAGCGAAAGAGGATCGCAAATAAAATCAATAGTAAACCGACACCCAGCCCTAAGCTGATCGCCGCTAATACCCCCGTTAGGATCAGTATCACCAGCTCCGTGGAGGATTGCGCATTCGCCAATGGCTTGCTTTTGCTGGTATCGCTGTCAGAGACATAGGGCATGTCGTAAATCAGTGTGGCGGCAACAGCTCGGCTCAAGGTGTAGGCGACAACAATCATCAAGCCAAAGTCGGGTTGACGTGCCAACGTGGTGAGAAAAACGAACTTACCAATCAGCGCCATGGTCAATGTGGCGCTGCCATAGGTTCCGATGCGGCTGTCCTTCATGATGGTGAGGCGTTTGTCGAGCGTCATCCCCCCACCAATGCCATCCGCCATGTCAGTGAGTCCATCTTCATGGAAGGCGCCTGTCAGCAGTAAGCTAAACGCCATCATCAGGACAATCGCCACCTGATAAGGGAAAAACAGCGATGCAAACGCATAAATCAGTACGCACAGTAAGCCAAGCAATGTACCGACTAAAGCAAAGTAACGCCCAGCCTGATTCATTCTTTCATCACTATACGGTGTTGATTTGGGCACGGGCAGGCGGCTAAAAAAGCTCACCGCCAAACAAAACAATTGATACTGATACTGCCAGGTTTTCATATCAAACCGTTACTCCTGCGCTTTCAAAGCTTGCCATATTGTTAAAAAACTGCGCCGCCGCTTTTAATAGTGGGTACGCCAGCGCGGCTCCTGTTCCTTCACCAAGACGCAGCCCCAAATCCAGCAAAGGCTTAGCTTCAAGAAGTGACAAAACAATTTGGTGCCCCTGTTCTTCGGAGCGATGAGCGAACAACAAATAGTCTCTCACCTCAGGTTTCAGCAACGTCGCGATATAGGCCGCGACCGAAACAATAAAGCCGTCCACCAGCACTGGGGTTTTATGCTCAGCAGCAGCGATAAACGCGCCAGCCATGGTCACGATCTCAAACCCACCAACTTCAGCGAGAATCGCATTAACCGATTGACCTTCACAGCGCCCCACACCTTGCGCCACGACTTTAATTTTGTGCGACAACTGCTCTTCACTGATGCCTGTACCTCGGCCAACACAGTGATCCACTTCGTGGCCAGATAATGCACTGAGCAGTGCCGCGGCAGAGCTGGTGTTAGCAATGCCCATTTCGCCAAACATCAATAAATCCGCACCTTGAGCAATTTTCTCTGCCGCTATTTGTTGACCATTGTGCAAAGCTTGTTCGACTTGCTCCACCGTCATGGCCGACTCAATGGCAAAGTTGGCGGTGCGAGAGCCTAAACGACGTAAGATGAGATTCGGTGCATCACTGTCGACAGGCAACAAAATGCCACAATCAACCACCGTCAGGTCGATGTTATGAAGCGCGCAAAAGCAGTTTATCGCCGCACCACCTGCGAGAAAATTCAATACCATTTGTTGTGTCACCGCACTCGGTGCGATGCTCACCCCTTCATCGGCGACACCGTGGTCACCAGCAAAAAGCAGCATCTGCGGCTGCTTGATCTCAATCTGCGTCGCCGCTTGCTCTTTACCTTGGCTCTGGATAAGTGCCAATTGCAAAGCAACTTGCTCGAGTTGCCCCAGTGCGCCTAGCGGTTTGGTTTTGTTGTCGATGATGTGCTGGATCTCAGCGGCAAATTGTTGCTCTAGCATAACGGTCCCTGTTGGTGTCGAAGTGGCGTAAAAACAAGAAGTTCTTTAGTGTACAGGTGAAGGGAGCGGGGAGAAAGAGTCAAGATACGCTTCATCGAGGGAAATGGTGGTCGAGAACCATTTTCTGCTGAGCGCCCATTTTGCTGACCACGACTTAACCGTGGCCATCTGTGCGCATCGATTTTCTCAAATTGCGAATCAAAACCGCATTTTTTGCACAAAGCGGGCGGTTTCAGCATTCAACATCCCCTAAATGGCGTTCAGATGATGGCATAAGATATGCAGTGCTATTCTCGTCTCCAACACTGAGGTACACACTATGTTTGCCAATCAAAGTCGTAAACCGAAGAAATCGGGTGGCAATGCGAAGCGCCCTCAGAGCAATCGACAAGTTCCATTGTCGATGACCTAACTCCAACACAAGGCCCTTTCGGGCCTTTTCTTTTGTTACCACCATCAAACCCTTGAACGCTTTCCATTGCTAAACTCAAGAGAGTTCAACAAGATAACCCTCTTGATGGTTTTAGGAGCAACACGATGACGATTCGTGGTGAAAACACAGCAGTCATAGTCGCTGGCGGAACTGGCCTTGTGGGGTCGCAATTGATTGAACAGATCTTACCGCATGAGGCAATCAGTACACTTTACGCCTTAACTCGCCGCCAAATTACCGTCAACATTCCCCAAGCGATCAAACTCGTTAATCTGATCGAGCCCGATCTGCTCATCTCCGATTGGCCAGATGAAAGAGCGAGGCCCACGGTAGGCTTCATCTGTTTAGGAACAACCAAAAAGCAAGCCGGAAGCCAAGAGCAATTGCGTCAGATTGATGTTGAACTGGTGTGCCAAGTCGCTCAAACCATGAAACTGCTTGGTGTCACGCGAGTCGCGGTGGTATCAAGCCTTGGCGCAGACGCACAATCGCGCTTTCATTACCTCAAATGTAAAGGACAGATGGAACGTGCTCTGATGAATATGGGCTTTGAACAGCTTGTTATCGTTCGCCCCGGCCCACTCAAGGGCCAACGCCACGCCTCGCGCAGTGATGAAAAATGGTTGCAACGCCTGATGCGCCCGTTTATTCCCTTCATGCGCGGCAAGCTCCGCAATTACACGCCTATCGATGCCAAAGAGGTCGCGCTAGCCATGCTCTATCGTGTTTTTGCACCTCATCCACAGAAAGTGGAAATTTTGCATAAAAACGAAATGGTTAAATTGCTCGAACAATACCGCTAAACACGGGAACTCATTGCCAGCAAGGGCTCACAATGGTCTAATACACGCTTCGTTTGAACGCTAGGTAAGCCGAATGCAGCAAGACAATCAGCCCACTTTCTTCTTTTTTGACTATGAGACTTGGGGAACCAGCCCAGCAAAAGATCGCCCATCGCAATTTGCTGGCGTTCGTACCGATGACAACTTCAATATCATCGGCGAACCATTGGTGATTTATTGTCGCCCACCTGCCGATTATTTACCGGCCCCCGAAGCCGCGCTCATTACCGGAATTACGCCGCAAAAAGCGCAGAAAGAAGGCTTACCAGAGCCAGAATTCATCGCTAAAATCCACGCAGAGTTGTCGCACCCGAATACCACGAGCCTCGGCTACAACAGTATTCGCTTCGATGACGAAGTCACGCGTTACACCTGCTATCGCAATTTCCTCGATCCCTATTCATGGAGCTGGCAAAACGGCAATTCACGCTGGGATCTGCTTGATGTGATGCGAGCTTGTCACGCATTAAGACCGGAAGGGGTGGAATGGCCGGAAAATGAAGAAGGCTTTACCAGCTTTAAACTGGAGCACCTTTCGGTGGCGAATGGCATTGAACACAGTAACGCGCATGATGCGATGGCCGATGTGATCGCCACCATCGAAATGGCGAAAAAAGTCAAAGCCGCGCAACCCAAATTGTTTGATTACTTCTTTAGCATGCGCCATAAGCGTAAGCTCAATGAGTTGATCGATATTGTTAACATGACCCCCTTGATGCATGTCTCTGGCATGTTAGGCCGTGAATGCCAATACACCAGTTGGATTGTGCCGTTAGCTTGGCACCCGACCAACAACAATGCGGTGATTGTGGTCGACTTAGCCAAAGATCCTCAACCCCTTTTCGATTTGGATGCCAATGCGCTGCATGAGCGTCTTTACACACGTCATGATGAGCTGGGTGACTTACTGCCTGTGCCAGTTAAACTGGTGCATTTGAATAAGTGCCCGATTTTAGCACCCGCCAAAACCCTCACAGCGGAGAACGCCACTAATATCGGCATCGACCGAGAACAATGTTTGGCAAACTTAGCCCTTATTCGCCAGCACCCAGAAGTGCGAGAAAAGTTGGTGCAGCTGTTCTCAATTGAACGCGAGTTTGAGAAAAGTCATGATGTCGATACCCTGTTGTACGACGGTTTCTTCTCGCCTGCCGACAAAGCCTCGATGGACATTATCCGCCAAACCGATCCAACTCACCTTGCCGCTTTGGACATCACGTTCAACGATAAACGCATCGAACCGCTGCTGTTTCGCTACCGTGCGCGCAATTACCCATGGACGTTGGATGAGAACGAACAGCGCCGTTGGGCGAATCATTGCCGCGAATACTTCGAAAGTCGAATTGAAGAGTACATGCTTAATTTGGAAAACTTAGTTCACGAACATGAAAGTGACGAAAAGAAAATGGCGATATTAAAATCCGTGTACCGCTATACTGAGAGCTTGATCTCATAATTGCCGGGAGCGAAACGCTCCCACATTAAGAATGACTCCCAAACTATGAAATTCTCCCTTAAAGATTTATTTGGCCTCGTTGTTTCATTTGGCCTTATTTTCCTAGCCTTGACGATTGGCTCAGGCATACAGCACTGGACAGGAACCTCAGTGCCAGGAAGTGTAATAGGGATGTTGGTACTGTTTTTATCGATGGCGATCGGCATCGTCAAAGTCGAATGGGTCAAATCCGGTGCCAGCTTAATGATTCGCTATATGATCTTGCTGTTCGTTCCGATCAGTGTTGGTTTAATGGAGCACTTCGATATGCTCATCGCAAACGCATTGCCAATTATCGCAGCGGCCATTGGCGGCTCTTTGATTGTGTTGGTGAGTTTAGGCTGGTTACTTCAACGAATTCTTGGTGAGGAAGCATAATCATGTGGTTACTCGTCACTATCGTCGTTTTCTTATTTGCTCGTTGGCTTGCCATCAAAATCAACAATCCTTTGGCTAACCCGCTACTGATCAGTATCGCTATTTTGATTCCGATGTTAACGGTATTGAAGGTCCCTTTTGAGACCTATTACTCCGATAATGAGTGGATCAGCTACATGCTACAACCTGCGGTGGTCGCGCTTGCTTATCCACTTTATGAACAGCTTCCACAAATCAAAGCCAATTGGCGTATCATTGCCTTCGCTTGTACCCTAGGCAGCATCATGTCAATGCTCACCGCCATGCTCATTGCCGTCGCCTTCAAGGCGGACATTAGCTTGATCGCCAGCCTGCTTGGTAAGTCAGTCACCACGCCGATTGCAATGGAAATCTCAAGCCACTTAGGAGGCGAAGCCGCTGTTGCTGCGATTCTGGTGTTGCTCGTTGGGCTGTTTGGGGCAATCCTTGCCTACCCAATTTATAATTTGCTTGGCATTAAACACCCTATCGCACGCGGACTCACCATGGGGACAGTTTCGCATGCGCTCGGTACCGCGACCTGCGTGGAGAAAGCGCCGGGTGACGCCGCCTTTTCTTCTTTAGCGTTAGTACTGTGTGGCATCATCACCTCTATTCTCGCACCCAGCTTTTTCGCACTCGCTGTTTGGCTATACGCTTAACACCGAATTCTGACTAAGATGCCCTCTTGCTTATGCTGAGGGCGTTTTTTTTATTCACACGTTTATACAGTGCTATACAGTAGTTTTACTGTTCCTCTTACCAACCGACTCACCTACCAGTGATATTCATCACAAATTCTCATACTTATCACTACGTACCAAATGAAAGGCAAACCATTAAAAATCAATTAGATAAGAATATTTCTTTTTCACTGAACGATCGGTTTAGGTGAAAAATCCAACAAAAAGAGTTGATCAATCGCCTTAAAAAAACTACTGTATACACATACAGCATGTATAAAGGAACAGTAAGATGCAGATTCAAACTCAAACTCGACTCTATTCTCGTTTTAACGTGTTAGCTCAGCCAACCGTACCTATGAATGTTTCTGATCAGTTGTTGCAAAAACTGGCTAATCTTTCCGCTCAAAATCAGTGGATTTTGTTTACAGCTGAGTGCCCAAGACCTGACTTTGCACAACTTACTGCTTCCAATATCCGCTGCCAGAATGTCATCCAAATGAAAGCTTCTCAGACGATGACTGAAATGGAGATCGTGATGAAAGCTATTCGCTCAGGCAATGCTGCTGCGGTTGTCGCTTCCGATCAAATCGATTTGATTAACCAATCTTTGCTTAGCGATCTCGCTCGCGAGTATGGCTGTGAAGTGTTTTTCGTTGAAGGCAGAGCACACAAGTATCACTAACAAGTTCAACGTTATCCATCCTGCATCTCGCCTCCCAAATGGGAGGCATTTTTTGTTTGGCAAAAACAAGGCAAACGTTTGCTTTTTCTCTGGCGACTTCAAATAGTTCTGGTATCATGCCCCGGTAATCGATGAATCCGTTAGATTTTGTTGTCCGATTCATTTCCCGCATGACGTTTGAAATTATGATAGGAATGTCAAAATGAGCCTTGCTGACCAAGTACTTGCCGTCAACGATGACCTACCCATCCGCACCGATAAACCTGTACACAGTGGAAAAGTTCGTTCTGTTTACTGGTTGACCGAAGAAGACAGTGCCCGACTGATTAAAGAGAAAGGATACAATGTTGCCCCTGACGCCCCATTGGCGATCATGGTGATCAGCGACCGTATTTCCGCTTTTGATTGCATTTGGCATGGAGAGTACGGGTTGAACGGCGTGCCGGGCAAAGGCGCAGCGCTCAATGCCATTTCAAACCATTGGTTTGGCTTGTTCAAAGAAAATGGTCTGGCTGACAGCCACATTTTGGATATTCCACATCCTTTTGTCTGGATCGTACAAAAAGCCAAACCGGTGAAAATCGAAGCAATTTGCCGCAAGTACATTACTGGTTCAATGTGGCGTGCTTACGAAAAAGGGGAGCGTGAATTCTGTGGTATTCAGCTACCTGAAGGCTTGGAAAAAGACAAAGCATTGCCGGATCTGCTCATGACGCCATCAACAAAAGGCATTTTGAAGGGCATCCCAGGTGTTCCAGAAGCAGACGACGTTAATATTACTCGCCAAAATATCGCCGATAACTTTGCCGCGTTTAATTTCTCGAGTGCTGACGATATCGCGCTTTACGAAAAACTGCTAAAAGACGGCTTTGGAGTGATCAGTGAAGCATTGGCGAACGTGGGTCAAATCTTTGTCGATACCAAATTTGAATTTGGTTATGTCACGGACGCGGCTGGAAATGAAAAACTGATTTACATGGATGAAGTAGGTACGCCAGATTCGTCACGAATTTGGGATGCCCAAGCGTATCAAGCAGGCAAAATTGTCGAGAATTCAAAAGAAGGCTTTAGACAATTCTTACTCAACTACTTCCCTGACCCAGATATTTTACTGAATAAAGACCGTATGCCTGAGCGTGAAGCGCTCGCACGAGACAACGAACTGCCTGAAGAAGCACTAATGGCCGTTTCTCGTACTTACATCAACATCGCAGAGAAAATTACCGGCAAAGAGATCGTCTTAAGCGACAATCCAAAGCAAGAAATCATCGATATTCTTGGCCGCGAATACGGTTTGATTGACTAAGCCTAAACCAGCGATTAAAAACAAAAAAACGCCTGCATCACTTCACACTGCAGGCGTTTTTTATCGTTACTTCACATTACTTCATCAAACTTGGGTTAACTGAGATCTTTCAAGCGGATCACGAACACATCTTGCTCTCGGCAGTCAATTTTGCTTTCGCTGCGATTTTGAATGAAGTCGATCTGGGTGGGCTCTAGCGCATACGGCATCACCACCGTCAGCTCGTCTATCCCCTCCAGTTTTGCCAGTTTGAGTAGCGTTACCAAGTTGGACTCATCGCTACGGCGTGAAGACATGCTCTTTAAGGCGGCGTCCCACAGTCGATCTTCTGGTTCTGAAAGCTCTGCGATACTGTTCTTCCACATCACACCAAAGACTGGAGCAAAGGTGGTTAAGGCTTCTAAAAACGTCCATTTTTTACTGCATGAAGCCCCTAGAAAACTGGTGTAGTCAAATTCGACGTGTCTCTTTCCCTGTTTTTCCATTTTGTCCCCCGACAGATTGGCAACACAACATACTCAATATCAGTCAAGTGTTTTGATATAGCAATAGGATATAAAACAATGGTCTTTTATGCCCTAGTTTCGAGAGGAAAAGAAATATTAAAACCAGAGTTGTAACAATCGTCACTCACACCCTTTAACGATATGCGTCGGATTGATTAATATTTTGCGTTTAAAACAAATTTAGACTTCAGCGAACATCAATCACTCGACTCGCTTTACGATATTGCACTCGCCAACCGGAAAAACGAGGCAGTTCCCAACGCTTGGGATCGCCTTTGCGGTTGCCACCAGCGAAGACCACTTGCACTAATTTGCCAACAGGAAAATACTCCACCGTCAGCTGTAAATCAGGCAAAGAGAGCGATAACGGAAATTGCTCAGAAAAATCCTTGTATTGCCAATCTGGGATCCCTCGATACGGGAAATCACAGCTGTCAAACAGTGCCATCTCATCCACTTCGTTCACTCCCATGGCATGAAGCTGCTCGCGCAACCACTGGTCAAAATCCAGTAATCCGATGGGGCGTTGTTCTTCATTCAAACCTAACGCGCAATACAAGTGCCAATGCGTCATTTGTGTCGTGACAAACGCATAGAGATCCGGCAGCAACTGGCCTGTTTTTACCAGAGCGACGATGGTTTCAATGGCATCCTTTCCTTGAGGTTGTTCAAGCCTGCTCTCCACCACTCGACCTGCGTAAACCAGTTGCATCTCCACTTCGACCGCATCGTTTGATGGGCGCGTTTCCCCTTGTCGCCACTCCCCTAGCTCGAGCTCGTTAATCAAGGTCAACGGAGCGGGCATGATCACACTGGCTAAATTGAGCGTCTGTTTCACGCCTTTCCCCGGCAAGCTATGGCTATCTAACACAAGCGCTAGCTCGTGTTTGTCAGAAAATCGGCTTTGGCGACCGACCATCATTTCCATCTTTCCATTCCCCAACGCCTCACGTCGTTTGGCTCGGCGGATAAAGACCAACTCTGGATGCAAACGAGCGATGGCCGTGACCAGTTCAACCCGCGTGTATCTCGAACTCACCTCAAGATCAGGCAGTTCAAACAGGTCGCGCATTTGTTGAGACAAGCCTCGTGCTTCGTCTAACGCCCCGTCATCTACGATCACACCACTAAAGCGCTGACCCCGAATGAGCTGAATCATTAACGTGGCGTCGCACTGTTGCGGCTCTTGTTCACGTAGCTTCTCAGCATCTTCTCCCCCCTTGATTTGATAGAGCGCCGCTGGGACAGAGAGACCAGCGGCGAGATCAATCATGGCCTCTTTGAGTGCCTTGGTTGGCATGCGAGTGACAAGGTCAGCGTATAGCGTGTCAACAGGTAGAGGATAGAGCTTTTGTCCGTGCTCGGTCACTTTGCCTTCGGCTGTGATGGCTTGCATGCCATTGAGTATCTTGTGAGCCTGCACAAGGGATTTCTCTGGCAAACCATCTAAAAACTCAAGCTCGGCCAAGCGATAGCCACAACAGGCTGCTGCCAACATCGGCTCGCTGAGCTCTTCTCGCTGCAGTTCGGGGGGCGTGGCAAGTTCAAGTGGGGCGTGTTCACCGTACAGACGCAAACATTGGCCAGCCATAACACGACCAGCACGCCCTGCTCTTTGTGCCGCACTGGCCTTGGAAATATGGGAAAGGATCAAGGTAGTTCGACCATTTCGTTGTATGGTGCGTCGCTCTAAGCCACTGTCAATCACGGTGGTGATGTTTGGTATCGTCAGCGAGGTTTCCGCCACATTGGTCGCTAAAACCACTTTACGCTGGGTTTGCACGCTTAAAGCTATGCGTTTCTCTTCATCTGAAACGGAGGCATGCAGCTTTGCCACAACCAAAGAGGGTTGTGCTTGCAACTGACTGGCAATGTTTGAAATCTCTTTCCTGCCGGGTAAGAAAACTAAGATATCTTGCCCTTCGGTTTGTAACACTTCATTGATCGCGGCCATCACGTCATGCTCACACTGTTTCTTGCTGGGCAAAAGGTGACTCTCTTTGGCTCGGTATTCGATGCTAACCGGGTAACAGCGACCTTGAGATTGCAAACGTTCGGCATTGAGATATTTCGCCAGTTTTTCACCCGCCAACGTCGCTGAGGTTAAAACCAACCGATGCTTATTTTGTGCTTTGAGCATCGCGGTGAGGAGATCCATGTCCCATCGACGCTCATGAAATTCATCAATAATAACGATATCAAACGCACTCAGGCCATCTTCCGCTAACCAACGTAATGCCACACCCGGAGTCACAAACACGATATTGGTCTGCGCGTCATAAGCGGCCTGAAGTTTGATCGCATACCCGACGTTACTCCCCAAAGGCTGACCAGATTGCTCAGCCAAAAACTCGGCTAATGACGTACAAGCAATTCGCCTTGGTTCAATCACCAGCACTCGACCGTGCTCTGCCGCCCACAATGGCAAGCGAGTGGATTTTCCTGAGCCAGTTTCAGCTTCCACCACAAGATGAGTTTGGCCAAGGTGATGATCAAATTGCGCTTTAATGGCGTCGATAGGAAGTGCGGACATAAAATTTCACTGCGTTTAAATTTGTTTCGGAGTATACCCTTAAACTTTCATCACAGGGGCGTACACTGGTCATTTCTCTCTGATTCAGTATTAAAACGCTTGGACGTGGATGTTTGAATGCTGATATTTCGCGCATAAAGCAACTTTTTTTGTGCGTTTGATTTGATGTATATCAAGCGCTATTTACAACCAATTAGTGAAGCCGTTATCATTTTTAGCGTTTCCTCAAAAACCCTACTAAGGCACCCAATGAATAACGATAAACGCCCACTCTACATCCCGTTCGCGGGTCCGGCGCTACTGAGTACCCCATTACTAAACAAAGGCAGCGCTTTTTCAGCGGAAGAACGCATCTCTTTTAACCTTGAAGGTCTGCTTCCTGAAACAACGGAAACGATTCAAGAGCAGGTTGAACGCGCATACATGCAGTACAAAGCGTTCGAGAGTGACATGGATAAGCACATCTACCTGCGCAATATCCAAGATACCAACGAAACCTTGTTCTATCGCTTGGTACAAAATCACATCACTGAGATGATGCCGATCATTTACACCCCGACCGTGGGTGCGGCGTGTGAAAACTTCTCCAATATTTACCGCCGTGGCCGTGGGTTATTCGTTTCTTACGCAAACCGTGATCGTATTGACGATATTCTGAACAACGCCTCTAACCACAACGTGAAAGTGATTGTAGTGACCGATGGTGAGCGTATTCTTGGCCTGGGTGACCAAGGCATCGGCGGCATGGGCATTCCTATCGGTAAGCTTTCTCTTTACACCGCTTGTGGCGGGATCAGCCCGGCTTACACTTTGCCTATCGTATTGGATGTCGGTACCAACAACCCACAACGTCTTGCTGACCCAATGTACATGGGCTGGCGTCACCCGCGTATTACGGGTGCAGATTACGACGCATTTGTTGAAGAGTTCATCCAAGCGGTTCAACGCCGCTGGCCAGATGCACTTATTCAGTTTGAAGACTTCGCACAGAAAAACGCGATGCCGCTACTTGAGCGTTACAAAAACCGCATTTGTTGCTTCAATGATGATATCCAAGGCACCGCGGCAGTAACGGTTGGCTCCTTGATGGCAGCGTGTCAAGCGGCTGGCAGCAAGCTCTCTGAGCAACGCATTACTTTCCTCGGCGCAGGTTCTGCCGGCTGTGGTATTGCCGAAGCGATCATTGCACAAATGGTCTCGGAAGGTATTTCAGATAAGCAAGCGCGCTCTCAAGTTTTCATGGTTGACCGTTGGGGTTTATTGCAAGAAGGCATGCCGAACCTGCTTGATTTCCAACAACGTCTGGTACAAAAACACACCGTGACGGCGAAATGGGAAACGGAAGCCAATGGCTTCTCGCTACTTGATGTGGTGAAAAACGCAAAACCAACCGTATTGATCGGGGTTTCTGGCGCTCCAGGCTTGTTTACTCAAGAAGTCATTCAAGAGATGCACAAGCACTGCCCTCGTCCAATCGTCTTCCCACTGTCTAACCCAACTAGCCGAGTGGAAGCGGTACCTGCGGATATCATTCGCTGGACAAACGGCGACGCATTGGTAGCCACTGGCAGCCCGTTCGATCCTGTGATTCATGAAGGCAAAACCTACCCAATCGTACAATGCAATAACAGTTATATCTTCCCGGGTATCGGTTTGGGTGTCTTGGCCGTCAACGCCAAACGTGTTACAGACGAAATGTTGATGGAATCAAGCCGCGCATTGGCGACGTGTTCTCCGTTGGCAATCAATGGCAAAGGCGCGCTCCTGCCACCACTGGAAGAGATCCACACCGTATCAAAACGCATTGCTTACGCAGTGGCGAAAAAAGCCATCGAACAAGGGGTGGCGTTGGAAATTGCTGACGATGCGCTGCAAGTCGCCATTGAACAACATTTCTGGCAACCGGTATACCGCCGTTACAAGCGCACAGCGTTTTAATCCTAGCCAAAACAGCCCTCTTCGCGAGGGCTTTTTTGACAGCAAAAATGCGAGATTTCACCAGAAATTGACTTCAACTCTTCTGTGACTTTCCGTTAAGATGTGGACTTAGAAAGAGATGGAGTGATATGTCGTGTTTGATCGCCTAGCCGGTTTGAAAAGTTGGATAAGTTTAAAACGGCTGATTGGGGGATCACTCGTTGCAATACTCTGCGCGATATTATTTGTCATTATGGTGGACCGCTGGGTAAGCTTGCAGGCCTCCGACAAAATCATCACCAGCTATGATCAAGTGGAAGGTTTTGATGTCGCCGTGGTGCTAGGAACCAGTAAATACATTGGCCGCACACTCAATACTTACTACACACATCGCATTGATGCCGCCATTGAGCTTTACCGACAAAACAAAGTGCAACACTTGCTGCTGAGTGGCGACAACGCCCATCGCTCGTACAATGAACCGTGGACCATGAAACGTGATCTACTCAAAGCAGGCGTACCCGAAACGAACATCCACCTCGACTACGCAGGCTTTCGCACCTTAGACTCCATTGTTCGCGCAAAGAAAATTTTTGCCTCCGATCATTTCCTCATCGTCACACAACGTTTTCACTGTGAACGAGCCTTGTTTATTGCCAATGCTTATCAGATCAATGCACGCTGTTTAGCCGTTTCCGGCCCAAGTAGCAGCAAGCAAATTTGGTCGATGCGCAGTCGAGAAGTACTGGCTCGCGTCAAAGCGTTTATCGATCTTTACGTCATTAACACGCAACCTCGCTTCCTTGGTCCACAAGAACCCATTGCGCTCGAACCATTAGGAACGCCTCTTTCTCCGCCACCAGCAGAAGGGTCCGATTCCCTTTCTCAATAAATGGGTAGAAATCTACACCTTTTACTTTTTAAACCTCACAGTTTGTTATTACAACGTTAATTATCACCAACACAACACCCACAAAACTCATAACATTCACGTAACGCAAGTCAGTATTTACGCCTCACATCTCTTTTTAAGTGGCATAGCCACTCAGGAAAGACAAAACAATAACCCTACAGAGGCGAAGCAAAAGGAGCATATGCTATGACCGCACTCGCTGTTACGTTAAAGAACTGGTTACTCACCAGAAACAGCATGATATTCATCGCGAATATTTTTTTGTTTATTACCCTAATGACCACTCTACCTTTTGATCCTAAAGTGGTCGTTGGACTCAGTATCCTTACCTTTGTCGCGGTACTTTGGCTTACAGAAGCCATTCACGTTAGCATCACCGCGCTGCTCGTCCCGATGCTCGCCGTCTTCATGGGCGTTTTTGATACACAAGCAGCGCTGAATAACTTCTCCAACTCAATCATTTTCTTGTTTTTGGGTGGTTTTGCTCTTGCCGCCGCACTACATAAACAGAAATTGGATCAAGCCATCGCAGATAAAGTGCTGATCCTAGCGAAAGGCAAGATGTCGACTGCGGTGTTTATGCTTTTTGGTGTTAGCGCCGGGCTTTCGATGTGGATTTCGAACACCGCGACTACCGCTATGATGTTACCCCTTGTATTAGGGGTCATGAGCAAACTTGATAGAGAGAAAAGTCACAGCACTTACCTATTCGTTTTACTTGGTATTGCTTACTGCGCCTCAATTGGCGGTATCGCCACACTAGTAGGTAGCCCGCCAAACGCCATTGCCGCAGCTGAAGTTGGCCTTGATTTCACTGGCTGGATGAAACTCGGTCTCCCTATCACCATCTTGTTACTGCCTATTGCATTGATTGTGCTGTATTCAATGACCAAGCCAAACCTTAAGCACTCTTTTGAGCTGGACCACACGCCAGTGGAATGGACCAACGGTAAGAAAATCACTCTTGCGATTTTCCTTGTAACGGTATCACTGTGGATTTTCTCCAAGCCAGTCAATGCGATGTTAGGTGGCTTCAAGAGCTTTGATACCCTTGTGGCTATCGGTGCCATTGTCGCGCTGGGTGTTTCGCGTGCGGTGGAATGGAAAGACATCGAGAAAACAACCGATTGGGGCGTACTCATTCTGTTTGGTGGCGGCCTTTGTTTGAGCAACGTGTTAAAAGCAACAGGCACCAGTGTATTCCTTGCAGAAGGCCTAGGTGCATTCCTTGAGCAAGCTGGCATCTTGTTAACCATTCTTGCTGTTGTCACCTTTGTGGTTTTCCTGACAGAGTTTGCAAGTAACACCGCCAGCGCTGCGCTTCTGGTGCCTGTATTTGCCACGATTGCAGAAGCACTAGGACTATCACCTGTTGTACTGTCTGCCTTGATCGCCATCTCTGCGTCTTGTGCCTTTATGTTGCCAGTGGCGACACCGCCAAACGCCATTGTTTTTGCGACAGGACATATCAAGCAAAAAGAGATGATGCGTATTGGTATGGTACTAAACATCGTATGTATCGCCGCTCTGACTCTATTCGCAACGATGTTTTGGTAAACATCAATGAGCACTACAACTGCAGGTTAGAGAACACTCTGCACCCTCTCTTCCCCCGGGTGGATCTGTAGTTTCACGTTGGTGGCCTTTCGGCCACCTTTTTTATCGCTCGAATGTTAGTTCTCTAGAGGGTGTCTCACTTGTTGCTGAGCACGGTAAGCGCTATCTATACGCCTCTCAGAACCCTCAATCTAAATACGAGCTTGAGAAAAACATCTCAGTGACACGTTTGCTACGTAAAAAATAAGCAATACAAAAACAAGCGACAAAAAAGCCACCCGAATCTGGATGGCTTCGTCTGTTCAAGGCAATTGCCGAGCTCTAACCACATTCGCTGGTTGTCTTCTGCATACCGTAGTTCACTTCGACTCGGTTACGTCCGCGATGTTTGGCTTGATAGAGTGCGTCATCGGCACGAGCGAGAAACTCCGTTACTCGTTCTTCCTGCATCTGCGCCACGCCGATGCTACAAGTGAGCATGCCACCATGCACCCAAAGATGATTGGAAACATTTTTACGAATCATTTCTGCTTTTTCTACTGCTTGTTGCAGCGTGGTTTCTGGAAGAAAGACGATAAACTCCTCACCGCCCCATCGAACCAGGCGTTCACCTTCTTCTAAAGAACTGGCGACCACCAACACGAACTCACGTAGGATGTCGTCCCCCATTTGATGGCCATAGCGGTCATTAACGCGCTTGAACTTATCCAGATCCAGATAGAGAACTGACAGCTGTTCTTGCCCCCAACGTACCGTACGCGCTTTTTTCTCCAACCAAGTTCGAACCGCATGACGGTTCATCGCACCAGTCAGCGCATCGCGGTGAGCAAGTTCAGCAAACTCGTAATTCTGCGCGCGAAGATCCGCATTCATCTTTCTTAAATGCTCTTGGCGAAAACGAGACTCAGCTAGGTTGTGCTTACTTTTACGTAGTTCATTCAAAGAAAAAGCCAGTCCCAATAATACCCAAGAAAGCAACAAAGCAAACAACAGGGTTTCCTGTGCCAAATACGCACCTTCAAACTCAATGCGTTCGATACGGATATGATGCTCTCCATTTGCCGCCCCTGAGCCTGTCGCCAACTCAATTCGTGTCACGTTGGAATATTCTGGTGCAGAATGTTCAATCGGAATCTTATTGTCGGCTAGCCACCAAGTCATGACTTGCAAGTTCGCTAGGGGGATCTCAATGGTTTCCACGCTGGCACTCGGTGTGAACTCCATGCCATTGTATTTGTAAGTGTACTCATTATCTGCGGTGGAGTAAGCCGGATTAAAGTTACGCAAATAAAAGCGCAATCGACCATCGGATTCGCCCGTTTTGTCGTAGCTGAGCTTGAGACGGATCGTGTGGTAGTTGGAAAGGTCGATACCTTTCGTCGCTTCAAGTGTGTCAGTAAAAATCGAAATACCACAGTAAGGCCACGGGTAGCTCGCCGTTTGCATGTTACAGCTTAAATCGATCGTTTGGCCATCAATCGCCATTTCCGTCGTCGTAATACCGCCTGCTGCCCGATCATCGGTGGCAAAATAAGCAAAACGTTCTGGTGTGATGACAAGTTTTCTCGTGTCACCTAACACACTATAAAGCGCTATTAAACTGATGGTACATATTGCGAGAGCAAAAATAAGTTTATGTATCCATTTCATCATTAGCCTCCAAAAAACAACTCAACCCACCAATCAACACTCAATGTCAATACTTTTATTATTATTTTTTACCTGTTCTCAATAGAGATACACTATACCATGCAGAATAAATGTGATGTTAATTCCAACATAAATTAGCGTTCAATTATGTAAGCAAATGCGACCTAGTTCACGACGTTAAATAAGTTTTATAACAATAACGAAACCACTGGATAACCACTATCACCTCAATGGGGGATGGTAATCGCGATAACGCGAACCTACTCGCAACCTGCATTTTGTTCCCGTTTGGGTATATACTTCCGCAAAAACAAATAATGAGTAATGTCATGACTACAAATGCGAAAGGCACGCTGGATAAAATGCGTGCAACTTTAGAGGGTGTGGTGCAATACCGATTGCCTGTTGGAGACACTGAAATCGAGTTGACGCCTTTTATCGGCCAGAGCATCACCCTTACCCACACAGGCAACATCTTTTGTTGTTCATGCGGTAAAAAAACCAAGAAGAGCTATGCGCAAGGTCACTGCTACGTCTGTATGAGTAAACTGGCGAGCTGCGACATGTGCATCATGAAGCCAGAAACCTGTCATTATGAGCAAGGAACCTGTCGTGAGCCTGAATGGGCAGACACGCACTGCATGGTTGATCACTATGTTTATCTTTCTAATACATCAAGCTTAAAAGTCGGCATTACACGTCATACGCAGATCCCAACCCGCTGGATCGATCAAGGTGCGACGCAAGGCTTACCTGTTCTGAAAGTGAAGACTCGCCAAATCTCCGGTCTGATTGAAGTCGAGCTGGCAAAACATATTGCTGATAAAACCAATTGGCAAGCGTTACTCAAAGGGGATGGCACACCTCTTCCGCTTGAAGAGCGAGCGCAACAATTGCTGCCATTGATTGAAGAAAAAATCAGTGAAATTCGTGCCAAGTACGGCGATGACAGTATCGAGATTCTTCAGGACGCAACCACCAGCATCCAATACCCAGTGGAGCAACATCCAAGCAAAATCAAGTCGCACAACTTTGATAAAAATCCGGTGGTGAGTGGTGTACTTCAAGGCATTAAGGGGCAGTATCTGATTTTGGATACGGGCGTGATTAATGTTCGCAAATTCACTTCTTATGAAGTGGAATTTGAAGCCTAATGAGACAAAAGAGCCAGCATTCGCTGGCTCTTTTCGTACTATGCGTTTCGTTGATCGATAATGCTCTCCAAAACATTAAACAACAAGTCGACCTCTTCGACCGTGTTGTAATGCATACAACCAATCCGAATCACTCCGCCGCTGAACTCCAACCCTAATTGCCGAATCAGGCCAAGGGCATAAAAGTGGCCATTCCAGACACAGATGTTGTGCTCACCCAATGTTTTTGCAATAAACTCTGGAGAATAGCCCTCCACTGTCATCGCAAATGTCGGGGTTCGCTTATCACTTGAGGCGTCGTTAATACCGTATAACGTGACCCCATCAAGTGCCGACAAACGCTGCAAAAAATGCTGGCTTAATGTTTGCTCATGTTGAGCATAAAGCGCGTAACTTTGCTCTAGCCGCTGGCGCAAACTAGCACCTTCTTCTCCGAACTGAGCGAGGTACTCAATGGCTGCAGACACCCCCGCTAAGCCTTCAAAGCTTTGCGTACCTGTTTCAAAACGGCCCGGCCCAATGTTCGTGGCAGGCTCCACTTTATAAGGGCGCAGCGTCTCTAACCAAGGGGAAGCGACATAAGCAATACCCACATGAGGACCAAAAAACTTGTATGCCGAGCAGACGAGAAAGTCACAACCCAAGGCTTGCACATCCACTAAGTGGTGCGGCAAATAGTGCACCGCATCGACATACACCAAAGCGCCCACACTTCGAGCTAGCTTCACCACTGACGCAATATCAACAATGGTTCCCGTGGTATTCGAGGCAAAGGTGACGGCCACTAATTTTGTGCGAGCATTGAGCAACTGTTTGAAGTGTTCCATATCCAAGGTGCAATCTTCAGGGTTAACCCGCACTTGGTGAACGATGACGCCTTTGTCTTCTGCAGCTTGCTCCCAGCTCGAGACATTGGAATAGTGATCCAACGCGGTGACAATGACTTCATCCCCCGCCTGCCAATCTCGGCTAATGGCTCGACTTAACTGAAACGTCAAAGAGGTCATATTCGCACCGAAGACAATATTGTCTTGCGATGGTGCATTGAGTAATGCTTGCGCAGATTGGCGCGCTTGCTTCATTACCTCAACCGTCTTATGACTGGAAAAATAGTTCCCGCCTAAGTTCGAGTTAAAATGCCCAAGGTAGCCGACCATGGCATCCAACACAGATTGCGGTACTTGCGATCCGCCCGGCCCGTCAAAAAACGTTACTGGCCTTTGGTTATGGTACTGTGCCAACGCAGAAAACTGCGCTCGAACTTGATTAGGCGACCAATTCATGTGCCATTCCTTTTGCAGTCAACACAAACACATCCATATGACCTTCACGCTCTTGCTCAATGGCGCGAATGGGTTTGGCGTTGTGCCACAACTTGCTGTCTGCCAGCATCGCGATTTCACCATTATTCAACACTTTTCTAAAAAACGGCTCAGAGTGAAAATCACTGTACAGCATGATATCCCCCCCTTCGATGTTATTGCGGCCGACACCAACAATCGCAATATGATCAAATCCGTCTTGGTGCACGCCTTCAGGGGCGACCTGAGTCTCATCATATATGGCGGTAATGCGGATTTGATGCACTTCGATTTCCTGTCCATCTCTCAGGTCATTCTTCACAGCAAACAACTGACACATCTCACGAAAACCTTCGCTATTGAGTGTGCTCTCTTCAATCGGAGAAAACTGTCGAACCACATCACCTTGGAAACGGTTGATATCTGAAGTCTGTACAAAGTCATGCTTGTCCAGTTCAATCACACGACCTTGATGCAAGGAGACGACGGAATAGCGTCTTAAACGGAATTTGCCATCCGCATGCTCCGTGTGAGGTAACTTAGAAAAAGATGGCGACAACTGTTCGATGGCGCGACGGCTGAGTTGAGTTAAATGTAGGGTACTCTCGTGCGAATGTAGCATCATTCACTCCTTTGATTGATACATTTGTTATTTTATTGTTAACACAAACAAAATGTAGAATACGCCAAAACACTGCAAGATCAACTTTTGACCACAAAAAACTCCACAAAACAGCCCAACAAAGAATATAAAACCAACAAAAGCCAAAAATGCAACCAATAAGACCAAAACAAAAACTTAACATTTAAAAAAAGCAGTTCAGTCTGCTAGTCATGAATGCCACATCATAAAAATCAAATAGATAGAAGTCACTTTATCTCTATGATCACTTTACACAAGATCAAAAAAACCAATAATTTGACATCATATACGGTAGGAGGAAGAGCAACCTCTAACGAAAAATAACCATGAAATGAGAATGATCACCCGGACTTAACCAACCGTTCGATAACTTCGAGTCGGAGGGTATAACCTATAACCAGAAATTCGTTATAAGCTCTTGGTTTATTCTTTTATTAGCGCCAAATTTTCCATACAATCTCAACAAACTTAACTGCCCGCTAGGGAGTGCGAATGAGCAACATTAAACACAGTAAATTACTAATTCTAGGTTCTGGCCCTGCGGGTTATACCGCAGCAGTTTACGCGGCGAGAGCAAACCTCAACCCTGTGCTAATTACAGGCATGCAACAAGGTGGTCAGTTAACCACCACAACCGAAGTTGAAAACTGGCCAGGCGACCCTGAAGGATTAACCGGCCCAGGTTTGATGGATCGCATGAAAGAGCATGCGGAGCGTTTTGAAACCGAGATCATATTCGACCACATTAATGAAGTGGATTTCTCTACACGCCCATTTGTCCTTAAAGGTGATGCGGCCAGTTACAGCTGCGATGCACTGATCATTTCTACGGGTGCGTCTGCAAAATACCTTGGCTTGGAGTCTGAAGAAGCATTCAAAGGACGTGGCGTGTCAGCGTGTGCAACCTGCGACGGCTTTTTCTACCGTAATCAAAAAGTGGCGGTTGTAGGCGGCGGTAATACCGCGGTTGAAGAAGCACTTTATTTATCCAATATCGCTTCAGAAGTGCACCTAATTCACCGTCGTGACGGTTTCCGTGCAGAAAAAATCCTTATCAATCGTATGATGGATAAAGTGGCGAGCGGCAATATCATTCTTCATACCGACCGTGTACTGGAAGAGGTATTGGGTGATGAGATGGGTGTCACCGGCGTACGCTTGAAAGATGTAAAATCAGGTGAACTCGAAGACCTCAACGTCATGGGCGCATTTATCGCGATTGGCCACCAGCCAAATACGCAAATCTTCCAAGGCCAACTTGAAATGAAAGATGGTTACATCTTGGTCAAGTCAGGCCTTGAAGGAAACGCAACGCAAACCAGCATCGAAGGTATTTTTGCTGCGGGTGATGTGATGGACCACAACTATCGCCAAGCAATCACATCTGCTGGTACTGGTTGTATGGCAGCATTAGATGCAGAACGTTACTTGGATTCGCTAAACGACAAATAACTTTTCACATTTGTGTCATATCCTTACAGCCCGGCGGTATTCCCGCCGGGCTTTCTTTTGTATACTAGGCCCCCTCTTAGTAAAACAATTATCATTAAGCCTTCAAGATGGATAAAAAGAAACAACGCAGCTTGAATCTGTGGCTCAAACAGCAAAGCAAACTAGCAAAGCGCTGGTTGATGATTGCGGTTGGCCTTGGCGTACTATCAAGTGTGTTTTTGTTGGCACAAGCCGCCTTGCTCGCCACCATTCTTCATCAATTAATCATTGAGAAAGTCGACAAACATCAGCTCATTATTCACTTCATCGCTCTTGTAGCACTGATTGGCCTGCGTGCTCTTTGCTCATGGGGCCGAGAAATTGCTGGCTACCGTTGTGGCGAGCAAATTCGCGTCTACATCCGTCAGTTGATCTTCGATAAGCTGCGAGAGCTCGGCCCGGCCTACATCAAAGGTAAGCCTGCTGGCGCATGGGCAACCTTGGTTCTTGAACAGATTGAGAATATGCAGGATTTCTTTGCTCGCTATCTGCCGCAAATGTCCTTAGCCGTGCTGGTGCCGTTTGTGATTCTTATTGTTGTTTTTCCTGTCAACTGGGCTGCGGGGCTCATTTTCTTGATTACCGCGCCATTGGTCCCTCTATTTATGGCGATGGTGGGCATTAAAGCTGCCGACGCAAATAGAAAAAATTTCAAAGCGCTGCAACGTCTGTCTGGTCATTTTTATGATCGCTTACAAGCGATGACGACGATTCGTCTTTTTGATCGCACTCACGCAGAAGTCGAAGTGATGCGTGGTGCATCCGAAGTGTTCCGTACTCGTACGATGGACGTATTGAAAATCGCTTTCTTGTCTTCGGCGGTGCTCGAGTTCTTTACTTCTATCTCTATTGCTCTCACTGCCGTTTACTTTGGCTTTGCTTTTATCGGCGAACTTAACTTCGGCGACTATGGTGCAGGCGTCACTCTATTTTCGGGTTTGTTTATTTTGATCCTCGCTCCAGAGTTTTATCAACCCCTTCGTGACTTGGGCACTTTCTACCACGCCAAGCAACAAGCGGTGGGTGCAGCAGAGAGCATCGTTGAGTTTTTGGAAACGGATGTCAGCACAGTACGCAGCGGCGACCAACAAATTGAACAAGGTCAACCCATCACCATCAAAGCAGAACAATTAGAAGTGTTTTCACCAGAAGGGAAAAAGCTACTTGGCCCCGTGAGTTTTGACATTGCCGCTCAACAAACTACGGCGCTTGTTGGTCCCAGTGGTGCGGGGAAAACCAGCTTGATTAACGCTTTATTGGGATTTTTGCCTTATCAAGGCTCATTAACCATCAATGGCATCGAAAGAACTGAACTTGACCTTGCTCAATGGCGCAGCCAGATCAGTTGGGTGGGCCAAAATCCGTTGCTCCTCCACGGCACTATTCGCGACAACGTCAGTTTGGGCAAGTCGGATATCAGCGATACCGATATCCAAGTGGCACTTGACAATGCATTTGCTGCCGAGTTTGTAAGCCAGCACGGATTAGATTACGCCATTTCTGATCGTTCCGGGGGCTTATCTGTCGGCCAAGCACAGCGTCTTGCTCTTGCCCGAGCTATGGTACAAAACGGCCAGTTTTGGCTACTCGATGAACCCACAGCCAGCCTCGATGCTCGCAGCGAACGTTTGGTGATGCAAGGCCTCGAAGGGCAAATCGCGGGCAAAACAGCATTGATGGTTACTCACCAATTAACGCCACTTAAACAAGTCGATTCCATCCTTGTGATGCGTGCTGGTGAGATCGTTCAAGCAGGCAGTTATGACGAACTTGCTCATCAAGAAGGCTTGTTCCAAGAAATGTTATTGGCTAACCAAGCCCTCAAGCAACTTGATAAGGGGAATCTTGATGCGTGATTTAATTCCCTTCCTAAAACTGTATAAGAAACATTGGTTTGGTCTCTCTCTTGGGATGCTACTGGCGTTTTTAACTCTGTTCGCTTCTATTGGCCTGCTGACTTTGTCAGGCTGGTTTCTTTCAGCCGCGGCCATTGCCGGATTGACCATTGCTCGTGAAACGTTCAACTACATGCTGCCTGGGGCGTTTGTGCGTGGTTTTGCGATGGGACGAACCGCGGGACGTTGGGGTGAAAGAGTGGTCAGTCATAACGCGACCTTCAAGCTCTTGACTGATCTGCGTATTTTCTTTTTCTCTAAGTTAGCGCCGCTGATCCCAGGACGAGTCTCCAATCTTCGTGACGCTGATTTGCTTAACCGCTTGGTAGCAGACATTGACGCAATGGATCATGTTTATTTGCGTTTAATCAGCCCTATGGTCGTCGGCACGCTTGGCATACTGGGCTTAACGGCCGTATTGTGTTGGTTTGATATAACATTGGGCCTGACACTGGGTGCCATTCTTACTCTGTTACTGCTGCTCTGGCCTGTCCTTTTCTACAAGCTAGGAAAAAGCAATGGACAAGCACTAACCCACAATAAAGCAGAGCTGCGTGTTGCAACTTTAGACTGGTTGCAAGGTTACAGTGAGCTGACTCTCTTTGGTGCCGAGTCACGCTACCACAACGCTATTTTGCACGCACAAGAGAAATTACTGAAAAACCAATACTTCAACGCCCATTTTTCTGGTTTAGCACAAGCATTATTGATGCTCGCAAACGGTTGGACCTTGGTATTGATGCTTTGGCTTGCTGCAGATGGCGTTGGTGGTAATGCACCAGATCCTATGATTGCGCTAGTGGCGTTCGCCACCATGGCAAGCGTAGAACTGCTCATGCCAATTGCGGGCGCATTCCAGCACCTTGGTCAAACCTTAACTTCCGCCCGTCGCCTTAATGAGGTCATTCTGGCTGAACCTGAAGTCCATTTTGCCAAGGAGGATGTGGCTCACTCTGGTGAATACTCTATTGACTATCAGGCCGTATCATTCAAATACCCGGATAGCCAAAGTATGGCATTGAGCAATGTTAGCGTGACGATTCCAGCCCAGCACAAAGTGGCCATTGTCGGCCAAACGGGCTCAGGAAAATCAACTTTGCTACAACTGCTCAATCGTTATTGGGATGTCAATCAAGGCTCTATCCTGCTCGCAGGAAAACCGATCACCGAGTGGAGTGAAAGCCAGCTGCGTCGTTCCATCAGTGTTGTCAGTCAACGTGTAGATATCTTAAACGGATCATTACGAGACAATTTATTGATGGCGTCCCCGAGTACAACTGACGAGCAATTGTCTGACGTGCTCACCAAAGTCGGGCTAGAAAAACTGCTCGACGATAATGGGCTATCAGCATGGCTTGGTGAAGGTGGTCGCCAGTTATCTGGTGGTGAAAAACGCCGTATCGGCATTGCACGAGCCTTGCTACACAATGCACCAATCTTACTGCTTGATGAACCAACAGAGGGCTTAGATAAGCAGACGGAACAACAGATCATGCAGTTACTTGAAGCGCACTTTGACGGGAAAACCGTGCTCTTCATTACACACCGCTTGGTAAACCTCGACAAAATGGACAGCATTTGCCTAATCGAACAAGGCGAGATTGTCGAATATGGTCACCATCAAGCACTTTTAGCCGCTCGTGGTCGCTATTTCGAACTCAACCAAACGCTGTAAATTGCACCGCTATCGCCTCTTAAATGGCTGGGTAGTATTACTCAGCCATCTATAGAAAAATGGCAAACAAGAAAAAGGGAAGTGCTTACGCACTTCCCTTTGTTATTCTCATCTATCGCGCTGAAATTACGCGTTTTCTTGCTCAAATTGACGCATGAAATCGACTAACGCCTTCACGCCTTCAATTGGCATTGCGTTGTAAATAGAAGCGCGCATACCACCGACCACACGGTGACCTTTTAGTGATTTCAAACCCAACGCTTCTGCTTCTTTCAAGAATTTCGCGTCTAGCTCTGGTTTCACCATTTGGAATGGAACATTCATCAAAGAGCGGTTATCTGAATGAACGTTATTGATGTAGAAGTTTGATTGATCGATGTAGTTGTAAAGCATGGCTGCTTTTTCACGATTGACCTGCTCGATCACTTTCACCCCACCCTGTGCTTTCAGCCATTTAAAGACCAAACCAGATAGGTACCACGCAAAGGTAGGTGGCGTGTTAAACATGGAATCTTGTTCAGCCAACGTTTTATAATTAAGCACCGTCGGTAGCACTTCCTTGGCAAGGCCAAGCAGATCATCACGCACGATAGCAATCGCAATACCTGAAGGACCGATGTTTTTCTGTGCGCCCGCGTAAATCACTCCGTATTTTGATACATCGATTTCACGCGACAGAATGGTTGAAGACATATCGGCAACAATCGGTTTATCCGTGATTGGCAGATCGTTGATTTCAATACCATCAATGGTTTCATTTGGACAAAAATGCACATAAGCAGCGTCAGGATGAATTTGCCATTCTGAGGCAGGTAGTACCGCTTGCTTGCCTTCTTTTTCTGCTTTCGCATTGAATACATCTGGCGTGCAATATTTTTTCGCTTCTTGAACAGCACTTTCCGCCCAGTAACCCGCATCAATGTAGGTCGCCGTCGTCGCGTCACCTAGCAGATTCAGCGGCACTGCCGCAAATTGAGCGCGCGCACCACCTTGGCAGAAAAGAACTTTGTAATTATCAGGGATATTCAGTAAATCGCGGAGATCTTGCTCAGATTGCTCTGCGACTGCAATAAACTCTTTGCTGCGGTGGCTGATTTCCATAACGGAAGTGCCTAGCCCTTGCCAGTTCAACAATTCTTGTTGCGCCTGCTGCATAACAGGCTTCGGTAGTGCTGCTGGTCCGGCACTAAAGTTAAATACGTTATCCGTATTTTGTTCCATGACGCTCTTTGCTCCTGCTAGATGTAATAAAAACTCTGCAAGTAATATCACGTTTTTCGCTGTTGAAAAACAAGAAAAGAGGTCTTAAGACCTCTTTTTTATTCTAAGCGGATGAATTCGCAATTATTGCATTAGCGCAGGCATCAATAGCGCCAGTAGCGGGAACTGCTGTCCGTTATCAAACATCAATTTGCCTTCAGCGATTTTGGCTTTCAAGGTATAGCCACCTTCGACTTGTTGCAGAATTTCCATCACCATCAACTCATCCACCCCTTCTTGGATAAATGGGTATTCCGCCACCAACTCATCACTGAAATAGGTACTGAGATCACCCGTCATTGATGTCATGATTTTCATTGGATCTTGCGTCACTTGCTCAGTGCCTTGAGGCATCGACAGATTCCAAGTGTTCTCAAATATCCCTTCACCCAATTTTAGAGATAAGTTTTTCACTGCCACATCAAAGCCCTTCTCAAACAAGGCATCGATATGTGGCATCAGTGATTGCACCTCTTCTGACGTTAGAGAGGTAGCGTTTTGGTACACATCCATCAACTTATCGAAAGATTGCATATCCAGATTCGTCAGAGAGAAGTCCAGATTAAGATCTTTGACTTCACTGCCGTCAGACATCAACAGCTTTTTCGACTTAAAACTGAACACGCTCGCCAAACGCTCCCCTTTGGCGTCCGGCTTGGTATCACCAAGGTATTGAGCGTCATACAAGCCAAACAAAGGTTGAGCGGAGGCATCTGCGACTTGAAACTCGCCCAATCGAATATCTTGTTGCCCTAACCAGTAACCGTTCTTGTGTTTGCCTTTGCCATTGCCTGTCAAATTGCCAATATGCAGCGATTCACCACTGGCAAAATCAAACTGAATAGAAGGGACATCGAGCATAAAGTCAATGTCACCGAGCACAGTCGCATTACCTGAAAGCTTCATCGGTGCGGTAGAAACCGCTACCCCTTCGCTGTCACTGACAAAGCTCCAACTATCAATCGTAGCAACAAAATCCGTGTTTCCATTCAATTGTGTGGTGGCTTCAATATGCAGAGGTAGCGCCTGCTCCCCCACTAAATCAGAAACCGAATCAAGCGAAGTCAGCCCGTGCTTTAATGTCGATTGCATTTCATAAACTAAAGGAAGTCCATCCGTTTCAAATTGCTCCACTAACACTGGGTCAACAATGGTGTAACGCGTGGTGACTTCCGATGTGCGATAACCTCGGTCGTACTTGACAATTTCCGCTTGCAGTTGCGCACTATTTAACTTGGCAACGGCATCTTCAATTACATTTTGACCAATCTGCCCCACCGCCAATGGCCAACACAATGCCAATGAGATAGCACCACCAACTGCACCGATTTTCTTTAAGTTGTTCATAATGTCACTTATTTGTGAATGTTTTGAGTGAGTCTACCCTATCTATACACAGGTGAAAACATTGAGATAAATCAGACTATTGCTAAGAACACTATAATGACTCACGAAATTGAAACTTAGCTCTCAACCAGATCTCGCACTTCCTGTTACCTTATCTTAGTCATTGTTTATGCTAAAAGATGAGGCTTTGTGAACCGTTACGCTATTTTGTGTTTGGACAACAATCCGATAAGTATCGAGCAGTTTCGCCAAGAGTTGGCGACGTTTTCTCATAAATTTGATGTATTTACTGCAGACTCAGTTGAGGAAGCACATCACGCGATTGACTACTTAGAGCAGGCAAACCAAACCATGGCGCTGGTCATTGCAAGCCATCACAGTGAATTGAATGGCGTTGACTTCTTGATTGGCTTAGACAACAACCCCAGAACAGAAGACGCCCGACGCATTCTAATTAGCTGCTCGACGGACATTGCCGCGATCATCACTGCGGTCAATGAAGGTCGATTGGATCACTGTTTAACCAAGCCCCTACCCGATCACGTCCTTTTTCAAACCGTTCAAAAAGAGCTGACTCAGTTTATTCTTAAGTTTGAAAAAGAAGATTTGCTTGGTTTTAGCAGCGTACTTGATCAAAATCGTTTGCTACGTGCACATATTGAAAATCAGATGCGTCACTACCAAGCAGGCTTTATCCACGATTATCACACCTTGTCTGACGCAGAGCTAACGGAACGTTTCACCAATGCACTGCAAACTTTTTTCCAAGAAAAAGATGAAACACGAGCCTGCCGAACGTATTCACCAGAACATCTGTTGACGGTCGAAGGAGAGGCGAACAAGTTTCTCTGGTTCATCACCTCAGGAGAAGTCGCGCTCTATAAACGCGATGATATGGGCATGCAACGTGAAGTGGTCCGACACAAAAAGGGCAATCTCGTTGGTGGTATGTCATTTGTCACCGGAGAGAAATCGTTCTCAACCGCCCTCACTCTCACCAAGACGGAAGTGATCAAATTAGATCGCAACGTTTTTGCCCAAGTAATGCAATCCGATTCCAACCTTTTGCCTCTGTTTACCAACCTGTTGCTACGACACTTTAATCGGCGTTTGCAACGCAGTATCAATACAAAACTGCAGTTACAGAAAACCCTTGAATCGCTTGAATCTGCCCACCAGCAATTGATCGAAAAAGAAAAAATGGCCATGCTCGGTCAACTGGTCGCTGGGGTTGCCCATGAACTCAATAATCCCATCGCAGCGATTCTAAGAGGCATTGAAAACCTCAACCAAAATTTGGGAATGGTACTTTCAACCAGCAGCGCGCCGAATCAAACCACGAAAGGAATAGCTGTGTTAGAAAGTGCCAAAGCAAGTAAACCTATGTCAACCGCAGAGCTTAGAGAACGCTCAAACCAACTCTTATCATGCGTTGACAACCGAAACATCGCGAGAAAATTAGTCGCCCTCGGCCTGGAACAGGACGACGAACTGCTTACGCAACTCAAGCAGCATCCAACGGAAGGTGCCCGTCAACTTGAACACCTTGAACACTACTTTTTGATTGGCAACTCGCTGCGATCGATTGATGTGTGTGCCAGTCGGATTGCTGATATGGTCAAAAGCTTAAAAGGCTATGCTCGTGCAGATGATGAAAAAACACATATTGCCGATATCCACGAAGGCATTGAAGATACGTTAGTGATTTTCGAAAATCGCCTCAAACTGCATAAACTGACCACACATTACTGTTCTTTGCCCCCTATTTATTGCCAACCTATCGCGCTGCAACAAGTGTGGACCAATATGATTTCAAATGCGCTCGACGCCATGCCAGAACATGGTACTCTCGAAATCACCACTAAAATTGAATCACGCAATGACAAACCTTATGTTACGGTTTCATTTAGAGACAATGGCTGTGGCATACCTGCAGAGCAACAAGCCACGATTTTTGAACTGAACTACACCACCAAAAAAGAGGGAAATTTTGGTCTTGGCATTGGTTTGTCTATTTGCCATCAAATCATCCATAGTCACGGAGGATGGATCGAAGTGGATTCGATTCCAGCGCAGTACACCTGTATGACTATCTGGTTACCACTGGTTTCTGAAGGAGCATCCCATGAATAAATACTTGATTTTATGTGTTGATGACGAACGAGAAGTGCTCGATAGCGTACTTCAAGATTTATCGCCATTTGAAGATCATTTGTGCTCGAGGGCGCAGAGTCAGTAGCAGAAGCCAAAATGTCATCGAAGAGTATGACGATGAAG
>NZ_NPKW01000193.1:0-288 GCF_002265885.1 Vibrio sp. 03_296 | reverse complement strand
AGCGTAACCAGACTTAGACTTTACTGTGTCGCCAAGGTACCTAGGTTACCGATTTTATCAAGTAGAATAACTTGCATTGTTTAATCCTCTTTCTTAATAAACGGTACCGATTACTGATGCTTGTCAGTGTACGGTAGTAGAGCTAGGTAACGAGAACGCTTGATCGCGCGAGCTAGTTGACGCTGATACTTAGCGCTAGTACCAGTGATACGGCTAGGTACGATTTTACCAGCTTCAGTGATGTAGTTTTTAAGAGTTGCTACGTCTTTGTAATCAATCTCTTGTACG
>NZ_NPKW01000192.1:0-430 GCF_002265885.1 Vibrio sp. 03_296 | reverse complement strand
AAACTCGCGCACTACGATATTCATTACTCCCAAACTATCCGCAGAACAATAGTGTGGAGTCGAACTATCGACATTTGGCGTGGGTGGTCATCGCTCAGCGCACTTGATTTTCCAATCGAAGATTGCCTGACTTTGGCACGTGCGATGTTGAATGTTCTACGTGTAAGATGGGTGTCGGATTTTGCTTTGTTTCCTACTCCAGTGTTGCGCCTGGATGAGCTCGGTATCTTACCAAGCCACAGTATTGAAGCGTTAACAAAAGCGTTTCCGCGGATTAGCGCTCAACAGTTAGGGCTCTATCCCGTGGTTGACGATGTCAGTTGGATCGAGAAGTTATTGCCTTTAGGAATTAAAACGGTCCAATTGCGGATTAAAGATCCAAACCAAACCGATTTAGAGCAACAGATTGTGCGTGCGATACAGCTAGGCC
>NZ_NPKW01000191.1:0-1066 GCF_002265885.1 Vibrio sp. 03_296 | reverse complement strand
AACGATTGACTTAAGGCCGTGTCGGAGATGTTTAAGCTGGGAAATATAAAAAAACGGCCACATTCCGAAGATGTGCGTTTTTAGAATTTGGCTCCTCCTGCTGGGCTCGAACCAGCGACCTGCGGATTAACAGTCCGTCGCTCTACCGACTGAGCTAAGGAGGAATTGCTTCGCTTAAAAGCGGGACGCATCTTACTCAGCAGGTTTGGGTGTGTCAATAATAATAATGAGACAAAATGCCAAGAAACTGTAAAAAAAGTGCTTTACTTTTCTGCATCCCTTTTCTTTATTGGCCTGCCTTTACTTATCCACCAATTTTGTGGATAAGTGTGTTAGTGAAACTTGAGCAAAATAAAAACAGACACGAACTAGAGTAAGTGCTCAATTATTTTAAAGTATGGTATTTCTTTTTAAATATTGAATTTGAAAGGTTTTTATTAGGAATTGGCATTTATAGAGCTTGTGGATAATTTTCTTGATTTAGGCTGGAATGAACGAAAAAACAAAAATGGGGAAAAGATGTGGATGACAAAAACGTCTTTTTGCTGATAGAGCAATGATTGGGCGGTGGAGGATATCAGAGTTGAAATTGATAAGCCAGAAAAATGTCATGAAATGGTTAACTCTCTTCAACAATAAAAGTGGTCACTGTCGCCTGATTCGTTTGGCTGACTAAAAGTTGTGTTGTATGCCTAAATTGCAACTGTTCTTATGAGGGGTGGGAGTGTATATTTATATCAGTTTTTTACGTTGTGCTGTAGTGAGAGGAAAAATGAGCAAACTTTACGATCTGGTTTCTGACTATGCGCCATCGGGAGATCAACCAACGGCGATCAAACAACTGACAGAAGGGTTGGATGCTGGTTTGGCTCACCAAACCTTACTCGGAGTGACGGGATCCGGTAAAACATTTACCTTGGCGAATGTGATTGCTCAAGCGCAACGTCCTGCAATTCTACTTGCGCCAAACAAAACCCTTGCCGCCCAACTTTACGGTGAGATGAAAGCGTTTTTTCCCAAATAACGCGGTCGCAATATTTTGTCGTCTTACTACGATTATTACCAA
>NZ_NPKW01000190.1:0-872 GCF_002265885.1 Vibrio sp. 03_296 | reverse complement strand
TCTCTCCTGATGACTATTGCTAACCGGTGTAAGTGTGTTGCTCGCCCCTTGCCCATACATGGTAAGGAAGCAGGTATTGTTATGTGMCCACGTTACGATAAACTCGCCAAAAATAAAGTATAAATTCATTATTTTACATATTTATTCATGATTATTTTAAACCTTCCATACAAAAAAGGCTCAGCAGATGCCTGCTGAGCCTTGTAATTGTCAAACAATAATCGTGTTTATTTCTTTTGGTTGTTCAACGCACGAATACGGCTTGAGAGCGAATACAGGCGAATAAAGCCACCAGCATGGCTGTGATCGTACACTTCATCTTCACCAAAGGTGGCAAACTCTTCAGAGTACAAGCTGTTGTCTGAACGCTTCTGCGTCACCGTAGCCATGCCTTTATACAGCTTCACCACGACTTCACCATTGACATCCTGTGCCAACTCATCTGCCGCATGCCATGATCGATTTACGCCAGTGGTGTGAACCAGCGACCATCATTACGACAAGGTGAGATGCTTTTAAAACCCAGTTCTTCACGGAACTCAAAAGACGTTTTGTCCAGCACCAACTGCTCAACCGCACGCAGCGCTTCCATCATGATGGTGCCCCCTGGGGTTTCATAACAACCACGAGACTTCATGCCAACCAGACGGTTTTCTACGATGTCGATACGACCAACACCATGCTTCGCGCCTTTTTCGTTGAGGTAAACCAGTGCGTTGTAAGGTGTCATTTTTTCACCATCCACCGCCACAACTTCACCTTTTTCAACTTGTACGGGTAACGAATTCCGCTTCATTCGGCGCTTGCTCTGGATCGATGGTCCATACCCAGCAATCTTCATTCGGTAGACATTCCAGGTACTTTCTAGTACG
>NZ_NPKW01000019.1:0-786 GCF_002265885.1 Vibrio sp. 03_296 | reverse complement strand
CGCGTTTGGAAATGCACTCACCCCAGACAACAACATAGAGCCAAACTGACAACAACACTGGCAATGAAGCGGTAATACCGAGCTACAAGACTCGCTGTACGATGGATCCCCGCGTTCGCGAGGATGACGAACTGAGAGACAGAAAGAGGCTGACAAACCGAAGTTATAAGTAAGAAGTTGTAATAACAAAGGATGTGATGAGACAATACACATCAACAGCGACACTATCCCGTAAAAACTCAGCACACCGCCGCCAAACCACCAGCTGTCATTCCCGTGCACACGGGAATCCATTAATCCACACACGCCGGATGTCACGTTTGAAAACGCACTTGCCACAACAGACAACAACATAAAGCAAAACCAACAACAATACCGGTAACGAAGTGGTAATACCGAGCGACAACACTCGCTGTACGATGGATCCCCGCCTTCGCGAGGATGACGAGCTGAGAGACAGAAAGAGGCTAACAGAGCGAAGTTATACGGAAGAAGTTGGAATAACAAAGGATGAGACAAAACACATCAACAACGCCACTATCCCATAAAAACTCAGCACACCGCCGCCACGCCACCCATCGTCATTCCCGTGCACACGGGAATCCATTCATCCACACACGCCAGATGTCGCGTTTGGAAATGCACTCACCCCAGACAACAACATAGAGCCAAACTGACAACAACACTGGCAATGAAGCGGTAATACCGAGCTACAAGACTCGCTGTACGATGGATCCCCGCGTTCGCGAGGATGACGAACTGAGAGACAGAAAGAGGCTGACAAAC
>NZ_NPKW01000189.1:0-579 GCF_002265885.1 Vibrio sp. 03_296 | reverse complement strand
GTTTCTGGTAACTTGCTGTTTAGGCTGCTAGTAACTAAGGGTGTTTTTGTTCGTTTAGCTCAGATGCAAAGGCATTTTCTTTGCAGTGCACCACTAGCTAAATAATTACAACTACAAATTAAATAAGGAAAATAAAATGGCTAAGGGGCAATCTCTACAAGACCCATTTCTAAACGCACTCCGTCGTGAGCGTATCCCTGTATCGATTTACCTAGTAAACGGTATCAAATTGCAAGGTCAGATCGAGTCGTTCGATCAATTTGTGATCCTGCTGAAGAATACAGTAAACCAGATGGTTTATAAGCACGCAATTTCTACTGTGGTTCCTGCTCGTCCAGTGAGTCACCACAGCGGCGAGCGTGGCTCAGATCGTCCAAGCGAGAATCGGAAGATTAATTTCGTATCGATCATTAACACTTTAAGGAGTTGATTGCTTGTTTGACCGTTATGAATCCGGTGAGCGAGCCGTACTTGTTCATGTCAACTTCACGCAACAAGGCGAGTGGGGAAGACCTTGCAGAATGTGAAATGTTGGTTTCTTCCTCAGGGGTAGAAACGTTACAGGTCATTACTGCAAGT
>NZ_NPKW01000188.1:0-516 GCF_002265885.1 Vibrio sp. 03_296 | reverse complement strand
CATGGGCATGATGTAATCAGCCTACCCGCTGTCAATATTTGAAAAAGCTGAGGAGCGATCCTCAGCTTTTTTTTCTCGCTTGAGAATGTGTCGTTTATTCAAGAATATGAACAATATCCGATATAAGATGAGATTCATATTCTACACTGCTACTGGGATGCATATGAATGCAACTTGGTAAGTGCATGAAAAATAGAATTTTTWAAAAGGTTTTGTCAAATGGATGAAAAATATTCAGACATTTGACAAAACAATGACTTGGCAAAATTGAACGGCGTACATAATAAGTCGATGGGTACGGGAGTTGGCATCGCGCCACCGGTACTTAACAACTCATAGTCAGTGGAGACTCAACCAATGAAAAAAATCTTAACAGCAGCAGTGGTAACCGCGTTAACGTCAACAGCGGCAATGGCAGCAACGCCTGTAATGTTTTCTTCAATCAATAACTTCAACGCGCCAGATGACAGCGCCGTGGCGGGGTTCGGCTTGCCGGCGCTCTACGGTAAAGTAGAT
>NZ_NPKW01000187.1:0-355 GCF_002265885.1 Vibrio sp. 03_296 | reverse complement strand
GCTTCCTTTTACCGTCCCCCCTTTATTTACCTTACTTGGTGCGAAAGAAGCACTGATTCCCTCATCGGCCAATACATGCATGTCTGGTACCTCACCATTCCATTACTGGTGATTCCAATGGCAGGAAACAGTGCCATTCGTGCCACCGGTGATACGAAGACCCCAGCCAAAATCATGATGCTCGCTGGGCTTATCAACGGCGTGCTCGACCCGCTGCTGATTTTTGGCATTSGTCTTTCCTGAGCTCGGTATTCAAGGCGCAGCGATTGCCAGTGCGTTCAGTTGGCTCGGTGCGCTGATAGGATCATTCTACGTTTTGATTAAGCGTGAGCGGCTGCTCGGCTTGCCACAATGG
>NZ_NPKW01000186.1:0-666 GCF_002265885.1 Vibrio sp. 03_296 | reverse complement strand
CTTCGATATCCCATTCGATGCGGTTAAACATCACCAAAATCGCTGCGTTAACCGTCGCCCATAACCACATCATTTTGTTCGCCGCATCGGTTGCTTTCGCTTTCAGCCCTTGAGTCGGCAAGACCAGTTTGACGATCGCAATCAAACAGATCGTCATTGAGCACATTGCAGAATTAAGAATGACCAAAAAAACGTTAATAAAAAGTAACAGATATGCCAACATAGTGATTGTCGAAACTCTTATATTCGATGAAGAAAAAAACAGCGTGTAATTATACTGCTCCCAGCCCAGTTTGGAATCTTTGTCAAAATGGTCAGATTAGTTTGTGACCGAAAAGGTGGGAAGTCTCTCTCGTCAGGATGAATGGCTAAAGGAATCGCAATGAAAAATCGAATCTTAATCACGAACGGCTGCACTGTTTGCTCCGCTCACTCATGCAGCACTCAATGAAGCGGCAGGTTTAGTGTGAAATTCACTGATTACTGGCTTTGGTGCCTCGGAATCTCATTTTAATACCGACGGTAATGCAACCATCAACAGTGACAAGCAAGCCCCCTCAAAGTCGAAAGTGCGGTGTTGTTCGCGCCCTTAGGTAATATCGCTTACACCTTTGGAGATCAACTCGAGCATCAAGTTTACCTCGGTACCGCGAGAGAGGATATTGC
>NZ_NPKW01000185.1:0-658 GCF_002265885.1 Vibrio sp. 03_296 | reverse complement strand
TATGCCCCATCACGCTCCAAAGTTAAAGAAAAAGAGCTTCTTCAGATAGTCACCGTAGAAGGTAAATTGGTATACCCGCAAACCTTTATCTGACAATCTGCGCTCGAAAAACCCAGTCTATTGGGACTCGTGCTCAAGCACTGTTGATGTTTACTCGGTGGCTCGAATTAACAGGTAAATCTTACAGAGATATCTTCGCAGACCCTTCCGACGGTGTCGGGCATGAATTTGCTGATTTTCTTGTTCGGTGTGTAATTGGTGAGCATGATGAAGGACTAAATCTCGCCTTGTCTACAGCGAAAACGTACATGAGATTTGTTATCGAWTTTTACAAATGGATGAACCGAGAAGGTGTACTAGTTTGGTCTGATAAAGTAAGACCGTTTGAATTCACATTGAAGCGAATACCTCGTAAATCAAAACAGAACGTCGATATGTTGAGTCACACAAAAAGAAACCATGAGATTTTGGTTCAAACAAGTAGCGTCATGAATAAGTTCCCTCGCTCTGCAAAAATCCCACCTCATAAGAAACGCTGAAACCATTGCAGAGCCATGAATAGAGGTGCTTCGATAGTTATATTCATCGAGCTGAGTTCCAGTTACGTAACCGACTAATGATTGAGCTGGCTTACAAGGGAGGGCTTCGAGTTGAAGAW
>NZ_NPKW01000184.1:0-1019 GCF_002265885.1 Vibrio sp. 03_296 | reverse complement strand
CCGTTTTGGACTCGACAACAACCAAACATAGCCAATGCTTCGACTTTACAAACCAAGGTRCTAATCGAGATTTAAATTTACTCTCAATTTCTGACTTTGGCAGTTCATCGAAACAAAGTGAAATGACACTAGGATTCGTATGGAGTTGCAGAAATAAACGGCCAGTTCATTTTCCGATTAACTGGCTTCGATTCCGTCAGCCTTTCAGATACTACTTCCATTTAGCTGAACTCTCCTTGTTACATAACGCCCAATTAAGGTGTGAACCACGCGACCATAACACTCAAATTGGACACCGTATCAACTAAACATAAACCCAAAACCAAAAACGACCAAACGTGGTGAATCACTCTTAAATTGTTTGTTATAGCGCGCTCATCAACACCCACGATACTGTTAGATGCCTTAGTTAATGGGGTCTTTTCCCAGTCTGCATAGCATTCTACTAACTGCAAATCCAGTACTTTCTAAACATTTAACGATTTCATCTACTGAACGATTATTTGAGTTCTATTTGACTATAGTATTGCTCACCACTTTCATATTTCCTGCGAATATAGTGCAACATCGTATCATTTAGTTGAGGATGAAAACTGTCCCTGCCGTAAACATTTTACTTTTTCGCCTGAAGTACTTGTGTAAGTAGTCCAATACTCATAACGTTCAGTTTCTTCGAGATTTTCAGGAGATGGTAGCCTAGAGTCAAATACGAATGTACTTGTAGCGCTCATATGATTTTTGACACGCTTTAACATAGACAAAAGATCACTATCAGAAATAAATGCTTGAAATGCGTTGCCTGTCATAGCTATCACATCGAATTCAGTTCCTAAATTGAAGTTCAAACCGCATCCATTTCGTAAAAAGTAAGATTACTCATTGCTAGATGATTTTTGTATAGCGAAGTTTACCAATCGAACTTGAAAAGTCTATGCCTACTACATGAGATAGTTTTTTTGATAGTGGTATCGTGACAAGACCTGTCCCACAGCAGACATCTAAAAGTGAGGATGCTTTTT
>NZ_NPKW01000183.1:0-472 GCF_002265885.1 Vibrio sp. 03_296 | reverse complement strand
CCGAGGCAAAATCTTTGGCTTCAAAAAGTGCGACGCTAAGGCCACGTCCTGCCGCATCTGCTGCGATGCCTCGCGCCATTGATACCGCCCCGACAACCAAGATGTCGAGTGTTGATGTATGGTGTGGAGGAGTTGTTCTTCATTTGAGCTGACCTAATGTTATTTTTGYTCGAACGAGCATTTTTGAAACTTAAATGAGCATAACTTAAGTTTCGAATGAGATCAGCTATTATTTTCGTTTGTGCTCGTTTGTGTGATTTGAACACAAAAAAGCCCCGACACTTAGTGACGGGGCTTGGAAATGCCTTTTAAGTTTATTCGCCGGCGACAACGCAAGGGATCTGCTGCTCTTTCAAAATCGCCGTGATCTCTTCTGGYGGCTGTTCATTGGTGATCAGCATATTGATTTGCGAAATATTCCCCAGCTTGACCATCGCATTGCGGCCAAATTTACTGTGGTCAACGGCCAGAT
>NZ_NPKW01000182.1:0-1486 GCF_002265885.1 Vibrio sp. 03_296 | reverse complement strand
CTTCACCCCAGTCATGAAGCATACCGTGGTAAGCGGACTCCTTGCGGTTACCCTACCTACTTCTGGTATCCCCCACTCCCATGGTGTGACGGGCGGTGTGTACAAGACCCGGGAACGTATTCACCGCAGTATGCTGACCTGCGATTACTAGCGATTCCGACTTCATGCACTCGAGTTGCAGAGTGCAATCCGGACTACGATCGGTTTTGTGAGATTGGCTCCGCCTCGCGGCTTGGCTACCCTCTGTACCGACCATTGTATGACGTGTGAAGCCCTGGTCATAAGGGCCATGAGGACTTGACGTCATCCCCACCTTCCTCCGGCTTGTCACCGGCAGTCTCATTAGAGTGCCCAACTGAATGATGGCAACTAATGACAAGGGTTGCGCTCGTTGCGGGACTTAACCCAACATCTCACGACACGAGCTGACGACAGCCATGCAGCACCTGTGTTACGGCTCCCGAAGGCACTCCTCCGTCTCTGGAGGATTCCGTACATGTCAAGACCAGGTAAGGTTCTTCGCGTTGCATCGAATTAATCCACATCATCCACCGCTTGTGCGGGTCCCCGTCAATTCCTTTGAGTTTTAATCTTGCGACCGTACTCCCCAGGCGGTCAATTTCACGCGTTAGCTACGCTACTAAGCAATCAAGTTGCCCAACAGCTAATTGACATCGTTTAGGGCGTGGACTACCAGGGTATCTAATCCTGTTTGCTACCCACGCTTTCGGGCATGAACGTCAGTGTTATCCCAGGAGGCTGCCTTCGCCATCGGTATTCCTCCACATCTCTACGCATTTCACTGCTACACGTGGAATTCTACCTCCCTCTGACACACTCGAGTCACCCAGTTCAGAACGCAGTTCCCGGGTTGAGCCCGGGGATTTCACATCCTGCTTAAGTAACCGTCTGCGCCCGCTTTACGCCCAGTAATTCCGATTAACGCTCGCACCCTACGTATTACCGCGGCTGCTGGCACGTAGTTAGCCGGTGCTTATTCTTCAGGTACCGTCATCGGCCGCTGGTATTAGCAACAGCCTTTTCTTCCCTGACAAAAGTCCTTTACAACCCGAAGGCCTTCTTCAGACACGCGGCATGGCTGGATCAGGCTTGCGCCCATTGTCCAAAATTCCCCACTGCTGCCTCCCGTAGGAGTCTGGGCCGTGTCTCAGTCCCAGTGTGGCGGATCATCCTCTCAGACCCGCTACTGATCGTCGCCTTGGTAGGCCTTTACCCCACCAACTAGCTAATCAGATATCGGCCGCTCGAATAGCGCAAGGCCCAAAGGTCCCCTGCTTTCTCTCTCAAGACGTATGCGGTATTAGCTGATCTTTCGATCAGTTATCCCCCACTACTCGGTACGTTCCGATATGTTACTCACCCGTTCGCCACTCGCCACCCGAGAAGCAAGCTTCTCTGTGCTGCCGTCCGACTTGCATGTGTAAAGCATGCCGCCAGCGTTCAATCTGAGCCAGGATCAAACTCT
>NZ_NPKW01000181.1:0-895 GCF_002265885.1 Vibrio sp. 03_296 | reverse complement strand
GGAAAATCGCCCACTGCACATCCCATTCAGCACAAACCGCTTCGTTCGCTTTCTGGTTTTCATTGGTGATCGCGTCACTGCCTTGAGCTTGCTCTAAATCCACCACTGTTTGCACCGATTGCTGACTGATCTTAATCATCGAGTCGAACAGATAGTCGCGATCAAGCAAACCGTGCAGTAAGGTGGAGAGAGATKKGCACGCATCCATGGCAGGATAAACCGCATAAAGATCGAACTCTTCCGCGCTAGGGAAGAGCTCTTCCAACTTCTCAAGTTGACGCTCAAAATTCACCTTAGCGTTTTTCACCGTGAGAATTTCCCATACACTGTCTAAAATGTTGCGATAACCTCTTGGTTCCGCGAAACCAGTGCTATCACAAAACATGGCGTAGTTTGGGTACATACGTTCACACAAACACGTCATGAAGGTTATTTGTTGCCAAGGTTCCAGTTTTTCTAAACGGACCTGTAGGGGATTCTGTAGCATAATCACTCAATCATTGCGGAAAAAGACAGCAGGAAGTGTACTTGATTCGCCACAGGGAAAAAGATTAATGCATCAGTCAAACACAAGATTTTCATTGTTACCGAAGACAACGAGACCTATCGCCAACTGCTTGCTGATCACGCGTTACCTGATTTAGCGCTCACTGAGGACATCGAGCAAGCCAATATCATCCTCGCGGCGCCACCTCACATTGCACCTACGCTTGCTCTGATGTGCCACCAAGTCTCCGAATGGCTACGAATCGACTTACGCTGGCGTGAACGCGCTCATGCAACCTGAGTTACGACGAGATTACAAGCTAACCAATGTCCGTGGGATTTTTGGCCCCTTGATCGCGGAATACGTCATCGGCTACGCCATTCAACACTATCGCCACTTTGCCCGCTA
>NZ_NPKW01000180.1:0-1610 GCF_002265885.1 Vibrio sp. 03_296 | reverse complement strand
GCATGTGTTAGGCCTGCCGCCAGCGTTCAATCTGAGCCATGATCAAACTCTTCAATTAAAAGTTTTTTGAAGCTTTCGCTTCGGCTCAATGAATACTGAATAAATTGACTGTGCCGATACTTAGTATCGTTTTGGTCACTCAGTTCATTGATAAATCTTTTGGATTATCATCAACGAGTGYCCACACAGATTGATAGGTTTAAATTTTAAAGAGCTTCTAACTTTCTTAGTGGCTTTGCCACCATCTCGTTAGGGGTGCGTATATTACAACGCTTTATTTGAGAGTCAAGCGTTTTTTCAAACTTTCTTTCATCTCTTTCCTGACTTACTTTGTGATGTTTGTCTCACTCCGTGTCAGTGAGGCGGCATTATAAGGAGTTCTTTCCAGTGCGCAATACTTTTTTTGAATTTAATTTCGTTCGGTCAACAAAGCATCAAATTGGTCTTTTTTGCATATATTTTCAGCACATTTGACCCTCATCACACCATTACGTTGGAAAAAGACTAAGCATAAACTTAAGATTTGTGTGTCTATTTTGTTAATAGGCATTCATTTTTGTCTGTACCCTAATGTAGTAATCCAATATGACGTTTAAAAAAGTTATTGCGAGTGCCGCTCTGGCCAWTTTGGGTGGTTTCATTTTCTCGCAGCTCGATATTTCTCCAGCCATCAGTTTTGTTATTGGTGTTGTACTTTACAACTTACTTATCTCTTTTTTCCACACACGCCAACGCTTACTGTTACTGATAGTGACTCTTCGCTTCCAACCAAAACACTTTATGTGGGCAACCTTCCCTATAAAGCGAACGAAACTCATGTTCGCGAACTGTTTGCACAACACGGCCAAGTTTATGGTGTACGTTTGATGAAAGATAAGCGTACGGGTAAAAGAAGAGGCTTTGGGTTTGTCGTGATGGCCAGTGGGGATGCTGAAAATGCTATCAATGCACTTAATGAAAAGGAGTATGCGCAACGTACGTTGAAAGTTCGCATTGCAAATGAAATGAAACACTCTATAGAGGATAAAGTTCTATAGCGTTAAAACCCATCGTTTGTAGTGACCCATTCAGCGCAGCTTCATCCCAAGGCTGCGCTGTGCTAAAGATGCGCCACGGTGTCTTAGTACTTTGTGGTGATAATTGACTGGAGGAGGCTCTGCAACGCGACGAGCAATCGGCTTCTCCAGAATCAACCAAAATAATCTCATCACCCAGTACTTGCTGTATTTCTTCTTTTAGCAGTGGAAAATGGGTTACATCCTAGTACCGCCACGTCCACTTTGTGTTTCATCGGTTTGAGTATCATGCCAGCTCTTGCTGATCTACTTGACGCCCTCTTAGTTTCTCTTCGGCGATGTCCACCAAGCGAGTCGAACCAAGTAACTCGACTTCTTTCTCATGCGCGAAATCACGAATGAGATCGTGTGTGTATTGACGAGTCACCGTTGCTGGTCGTTGCAATTAAACCCACCGCTCGATTCGCCAAAAGAGAAGCTGGTTTGATCGCAGGCACGACACCAACAACGGGAATAGGCAACTTCGCTCTTAAGGATGGGGAGCACAAGTGGTGACTGGCGGTGTTGCAGGCAATAACAACAAGGTCTATCGCA
>NZ_NPKW01000018.1:0-1291 GCF_002265885.1 Vibrio sp. 03_296 | reverse complement strand
CATGAATAGAGAAAGTGGCCGCTATAAAGGCAAACGAATTATCCAAGGTGGGCGCGCTCAGGTGCGTACAGTCCTGTATATGGCGATGATGTCTGCAATGCAATCTAACCCTGTTTTTAAGACCACATATCAGCGATTACTGGAAGCAGGAAAACCCAAAAAAGTAGCCATCATTGCCTGTGTTAGAAAGATGGTTGTGATCCTGAATTCAATGCTAAGAGACGGAACTATGTGGAATGAAAATATGGCGAAAAATTAACTATTGACGCCATACTCGCTTTGTTAGGCGCGCAGCTGCAATTGGTAAAAATCGGTTTCATCATGCTTCGGATTAGGGCGACAATATACCCAACCATTACGCTTATAGAACCTTAACGCCCTTGCGTTCGTTCTACTCACGGAAAGCACAGCACGATTACAGCCAGCTCGTGCTAATTCTGATTCGAGGTAGACCTGAACTTGCTGGCTCAAACCAGAACCGCGAACTTCAGGCAACAAGTAAACTAAATGAACATAACCGGTCTCTGGCTCGGGTGAAAAAGAACGAAACTCTAACTGCCCTACCAATTTTCCATCCAACCAGATATGGATGTAAAACCAACCTGCTCCAGATTGCCTTTCTTGAACTCGTTCTCGATAACCTGCTATGAAATCATCAAAACCCGAAAAGGTCTCGAAAGTGCAATAGTAAGCATCCTTTCGAGCAGCTACGCAAAAATCATAATCTTGCGCCAAATTGATCACTTTAAATTCTACGTTCATCCCTAATCCTAAAGTGAATAGCGCCTAACGCCGCATTAAGGTGTGAGTGGCGCTTGGCTATACTTGAGCGAAGCGAAACTGCCAAGCGTTGCGAATCACTCTTAAATGCTTTGTTATGTCTCTTGGATTCAAGTACGAAGTGCGACACCTCTGAACATAAAAACAGTAAGGTGCGATAATCATGAACTTTGCTCCCGCCAAGAAGTAAAAAACATGAAATACACACACCTCACTGAGAACGAAAGGTATATGATTTCTGCGCTAAGAAAGCAAGGAATTAGTACCGCTAAAATAGCTAAACAACTGGGGCGCCATAAAGCCACTATCTATCGAGAAATTGAACGCAATTGTCGTTACAACAAGTTCTTCGATAGGTACTCTTATCAACCACGGCGGGCACAGCAAATGGCTCGTAACCGGCTGAGCCGCTCGCGCAGAAACAAGCGCTACAGCAAAAGCGACTTTAGGTTACCTGAGGCCTTGCTACGACTGGATTGGAGCCCTGACCAAATCGTCGGATATCTAAGAA
>NZ_NPKW01000179.1:0-783 GCF_002265885.1 Vibrio sp. 03_296 | reverse complement strand
TGGAGAGAAACAGTTATAACTATATGATTTAATTGAGATAGATTGCTTTTTATCCAGGTTACGCATGCAGAAATGTGCGCTGGATCCGTTGTTGGTGCTGGGGAAAAAGTTACTATGAACACGTCGGAAGGATGCTGACACGGAACAGGAAATGACTACGGATTAGGTCATCTTCAGGAAGAAGATACGGTTATTCAGGATGAATAGTCGGCATGGAAAGCAAATTGGACATTGAACGGACGCAATAGTAACTAGGATGGTTGCTACTAAGGAAGGCAATGGACACCTCTGGATGAGGCAAGGACTGAACATCAGGAAGATGTAAGGGACAACCGCTCAGGGAACAAGTGATGTGAGCCAACGAGGACTGTTGGTAGACTAGGAAAGTCAAGGACACCGCTAGGAAGGCGATGCAAGGATTAAGCTGACGGATTCAGCATACTATCAAGGATTTGATGCAGGGAGCACTTTAGTAGCTGGATTGCTGCAAGTAAGACCATTAACCCCGATGGGCGAAAGCCCTCGGGGTTTTCTTTTTTGCTATTTGTCTTCACCCTCACCAACTAAAAAACGGCGCCTTCAGCGCGTCTGCAGATAGAGGATCTATCGATAAGCCATCACAGCTTTTCCAACCTCGCGTAAGCGGTCACTAGCCACTTGATTCCTTCCCCATTGAAGGCAACTTGAACTCGGCTCTGTGGGCCACTGCCTTCGAAGTTGATGATTGTCCCTTCACCAAATTTAGGATGGCGAACACGTGAACCCAATGAAAAGCCAGTTTCG
>NZ_NPKW01000178.1:0-614 GCF_002265885.1 Vibrio sp. 03_296 | reverse complement strand
CGACATTATTCGTGAAGTACAAGCCTTGAGGCCCGGCGCCTTCACGCGAGAGGTGCAGTTGAGCTACATCGAATCTGTGGCAAACGCACAGTGAGCAGCCATTAGGGCTTTTGGATCATCATGATCCAAAAGCCTGTTAACCTGTACACAGAGCGGCATATATGATCGCTCAACTGAGCAAAAGTGTCCGCCAATACATGCYGGTCACGTTTAACTATTGGAACTTTACCTTAACCGATGGGGCACTGCGCATGCTGGTGGTGCTCTATTTCCACGACCTTGGTTACTCGGCGCTGGCGATTGCCTCGCTGTTTTTGTTTTACGAGTTTTTTGGCGTGGTGACCAACTTGATTGGTGGATGGTTGGGGGCAAGGCTCGGTCTCAATAAGACCATGAACATCGGCTTGGCCATGCAAATCATCGCGTTGCTGATGTTGGCTGTCCCCGCCGCTTGGCTGACGATTCCTTGGGTGATGGCCGCGCAAGCACTCTCTGGCATTGCCAAAGATTTGAATAAGATGAGTGCCAAAAGCGCCATCAAAACCTTAGTGCCGGACGAGCAGCAAGGCGCATTGTTCAAGTGGGTAGCCATTCTGACGGGGTCGAAGAASTAG
>NZ_NPKW01000177.1:0-1472 GCF_002265885.1 Vibrio sp. 03_296 | reverse complement strand
GCCCTATGGCAGCAGCGACAAGAGGTTCCTAAAACGCGCGATAAGATGCAGTTGTATTGGTGTAAGCTGACCAACCCGCAACACAAAAAGGCGGTGCTGGTAGTGAATGGCAGAATCGAATCTGCTTGGAAGTACCAAGAACTTCTGTTTGATCTCTACCGTCAAGGCTATGACGTCTACAGCTACGATCATCGAGGCCAAGGTTTATCAGATCGCCTGGTGAAAGACTCTGATATTGGTCACGTCTACGAGTTTGATGATTACATTCTCGACATGGAAGCCGTGATTGCGCACTTTGATTTCTCCGCTTAGTCAGCAGCGACACTATTGTTTCTCATTCGATGGGCGGCTCGCTGTGGCCACGCGCTACTTACAAACCCACCCACAACATGGTTTTGATAAGTTGGTGCTCAGTGCACCGATGTTTGGTATCGATCTCCCTTGGTATATCAGCCCTGTGGCCATGGCAGTCAGCCAGATTCTCACCGCCGTGTACCCAACGCCTACTTATGCGCCGGGACACAAAAGCTATTATGAGAAGCCCTTTGAGATAATCCGCTCAGCCAGAGCCAAGCGCCGTTATCAATGGTTTAGACAGCTGTATCGCGACAAGCCCGAGCTGCAAGTCGGTGGCCCGAGCACCCGTTGGGTGTGGCAAGGCTTAATGGCAGCCAAACAGTGCATTTTGCTGACGCGTCCAACTCACCCTTCCGGTATTACTGTTGCAGGCGGGGGGCGATCGCATCGTCAAGCAATCAAGCACAGTCGCAGTTTTCAAAAAGCTGCACAAAACCAATAAGCAAAGTGAGTTGGTGGTAATTGAGGGAGCGCAACACGAGTTGTTGTTTGAGAAAGACCACTTCCGCAATCAAGCACTCAGCGCGATGTTCCGCTTTTTGCAGAAGAGGAAAGCAAGCACGCTAATTTACCTCTTTTTCTCTCCGCTTTCACATACACTAGCGACCATCCCCCTAGTGAGCAGCGTCTAGCCAGGCATCCAAGCTGGATAGACGTTGTGTCACTTTCTACCGACTCAGACAATGACCTGTGTCGATAACGTTTCCTGTTTCCTGAACATATCCGACTGACATAAGAGGGCCGTATGACTGCGAGCTTGCCAAACAAAGAGATCACCAAAATCGTTGCTTCCGATCTGGATGGCACGCTGCTGGCACCGAATCACCAACTCAGCGAATTCTCTAAACAGACGCTCAAAGCGCTGCATGAGCAAGGTTACACCTTTATTTTCGCCACTGGCCGTCACCATGTCGATGTTGCCGGCATTCGCGCTCAAGTGGGCATTCCCGCCTACATGATCACCTCAAACGGTGCTCGTGTTCATGACCAGCATGACCAACTGATGTACAGCAAAAATGTTCCGGCTGAGCATTGTGCAACCTGTGATTGATATTGTCAAACAGACCTGAGATCTTCGTTCATCTTTATCAAAACGAAGAGTGGCGCCTCAACCG
>NZ_NPKW01000176.1:0-663 GCF_002265885.1 Vibrio sp. 03_296 | reverse complement strand
GCACCACGTCGGCGGCGCCCATCGCTAAACCTTTTAAGAAGTAAACAAATAAATTCATGTCGTAGAATCGTAAAAAGCAGTGCAGCGAGTATACCCAGATTCATGTCAAAAAAGTATGAAATTACGTGGACATAGCGCTCCTTGCCTTCGAACAATGGTCACGATTCTTATCTTTTATATTCATCGTATAAAATTTAAGCGCAACTGTATTCACAATGGCTATTTGCATAAGTCATTTGACAAAATGCTTTTGCAAAATGCAAAAATTATTTTAGCAAGAGTTAATGTATGGGATATTGAGCCCAAAAATAGCGCYTTTAAAGTTGGCATGATTAATGCATAATACTTCTCGACCCTTATTAAGCCGAGGGTCACCTAGCCAACTGACGTTGTTAGTGAATACACATTGTTCACATCATACATAAGCCAATTCGCACTCATTTGCGGTTGGTTTTTTTTGCCTGTGATTTGGGAGATGGCGTTCAAACTTTTAAGACTCGTTTTAACTCAAAACACATCGCACAGGTGTGGAAAGAAAAATCCGATCGCGATGGCTATCGGATTTTTACCTTGCAACCCAATCTATTCGGCTAACACGGATTCAACGGTGAACTCGGGCGGGTTGGCCTTGAGCGCTTCAAAGCTTGGGCCTTCGCCTTTGAT
>NZ_NPKW01000175.1:0-32651 GCF_002265885.1 Vibrio sp. 03_296 | reverse complement strand
TCAAAATTCATGGAGGATATATTAAATGGAAAGGTGTTCCAGCTATTCGTAGGTGTCGTTTTGATGTGAKATCTTGAATATATACTTTTCATTAATGAAATATATTAATTAGAGAGCAATGTAGTACTTTTATATTCAATGTGTTTGATTGAAATTTATTTAAAGTTTATATCAGGAGAATATCTGTGTTTAAAACCTTGATGTATAAGATTAAATAAAAAATCCAACCGTGAACTTAAAACGATTAAGTTAAAGCAAATATATGATATAGCAACATATCAGGCTGTAATTCACACTTCTGATAGGAAGCAATACAGATTTTGGAAAGCTATTTCTGAGTGGGATGTAAACTATGAGAAATTGTTTTGTTTTTGGGTTTTTTTATTGATATTTTTGCCGTTTTTTGCAAAAGCGGATATAGAAGATAAAATGTATTCTGACTTGAATGTATCAATTTCAAATTTAGGTGAACGAATTGAGAATTGTAGAAAACTAGCGTTAGAAAATAAGCCAAGTGAAAGAACTATTTCATACTTAAAAGATAAACCTGATTCTTTCTTATCAATATTGCCGTATGTTAATCATTTAGCGATGGAAAAATGCACGTTAGAGCAAAAGAAAAATTTGGCCTATGTACTGCTTTATGTGAAAAACAACTCTTCTAGAGAAATAACAATCAGTCTCATAAAATCGACTGAAAAATTGGCGTTTAGTGTAGACCATTCTCAAAAAGTTAACTTTGAATCGCTAGACCCAGAATCCAAAGCGTTTATTTTGTCTAATGACTTTTTTTCAAAGCCTTTTGATGTATTAGGCTTATTTGAAAAAGTTGCTGAAAAATAATGGTATACAAGGCGTTTCATAGAGATTTGGTACGCCTAGCACTCCCAGCTCACGCTTTGTTTGCAGGTTAAAGTGTGATGCAACCACTTTGGCGTCGTGCCTGCATCCTCTAAGTGTGGCTTTAGCCGTTATCTTTTAACCACCACGGTTTGAGTGGTGATTCTTCATTAAGCACAAGGCGCTGACCAATCTCTGGGCTGATCATCGTCACGCCTTTTTCTTCGCTGAACTGCCGCGCTTTTTCCATCGGTTCATGCCAATCGTGCATCGCCAAATCAAAGGTGCTGTTGTGAATCGGCATCATTTTCTGGCCTTGCAAATCAAGATGCGCTTGAACGCTCTCTTCGGGGAACATGTGAATGTTCGACCACAAACTGTTGTACGCGCCAGTTTCAATCATGGTGAGATCGAATGGGCCGTTTTACAACGCTTTGGCGATCTTTTGGTAGATCGCCTCTGCCAATTGATGGCTAGCGATATTCCGCTCCACAATCTCACTGGCCAGTTGACCACATTCTACCACCTTGACCCAATCTCTGAGCATCGGTGTAAAGCCTTTACTGGTGAGCATTGGTGTCCAATCCTTTAACGCCAACTTAGTTTGCTGGCCCTGCTGCCAAAGGTGGCCTTCACAAAATGAATCAAATTCAACGGCGCGATTTTGATAGCTGGCCGCCACACGTTCTGTGGTGATACCAAACTGACGGTTCATCGATGCGTGCAACAAGGTTTCTCCAGCTTGCCATTGCACATCCACTCGCGCGAGTTGAGTGCCCGCCATTTGGTAGGTCAGATAAACCTCTTGCAGATCGGCTTGGCGATTGAGATTCACGCTATCGAGAGGGTGGATGAAATCATCAAACAGAAAAGTACGAAGCTCACCTGGAAGATCGAGGCGATGTTTTTCCCAACGTAGCGAACGCAGTGCCTCAAATCCCTGACCTACAGTATTGGTGCTGTCGAGTTCAGGGATGGTTTGATTGAAGAGAGGAATATGGCGACGGTTAAACCCGACATACAGGGGCTGGCCGTGCTGATGAGCGATGTCATAGAGGGCTTCAACATCGTGAGCGTTGTCTGCCAGTGGCTTGTCAACAAAAGTTGGGATTCCTTGTTTGAGAAAGTAGCCTGCAATGTCAGCGTGTACACTGGTGGCCGCGTGAATCATCACCGCATCAATGCCCATTTTGGTGAGCTGACGGTAATCGCTACAATATTCCGCAATCCGGTACTGTTTGGCCAATTGTTCAAGCAGCGCGCCATCGCGAGTGCAGAGCACAAGCTCAATATCCGACATTTGAGTGATCACGGGCAAATACGCTTTCTGCGCAATATCCCCTAAGCCAATCATTGCAATTTTCATGGTAATCCTTGTTGTTTGTCGCGATCGTTAGAACGAGGGGAACGAGTGCCCCTCGTGACAATTGAACACCATGTCGCGTATTAATCCAACGATTTCTTGAAGCGAGTTGAGGCTATGATCAGCCCAAGCAGGGTAAAGCCAATCATCCATAAAGTATCGCGCCACAGGTCGAATAAATCTGCGCCTCGCAAGACAATGCCGCGAATCATGCGCATGAAGTGGGTGGCGGGGAGCACTTCTGCAATCCATTGGGCCGCCACGGGCATCCCCTCGTAGGGGAACATAAAACCCGAAAGTAGGATGGAAGGCAGCAAGATGAAAACCGTCATTTGCATGGCTTGCAACTGTGTCTTGGCGATGGTGGAAATCACCAATCCCAAGGTGAGGCTGGCGGCAATAAACAACAAGGTACCCAACAATATTTGCGCAACGGAACCATTGATAGGGACGCCAAAAATAATGTGTCCAAGCCCTAAGATGATGAACACCTGAATCAAACCGACAAAAATGTAAGGGACGATTTTTGCCACCATTAATTCAAATGAACGAACCGGTGTTGTGATCAGCAGTTCCAAGTTTCCGCGTTCTCGCTCACGCACAATGGCGGCGCTGGTGAACAAAATCATCGTCATGGTGAGAATGACCCCAAGCAGCCCGGGAACAATGTTCACTGCTGAGCGGCGGCTTGGATTGTAGTAGAGCGCCACTTCAAAGGTTGGTGTCGGTTTTGGGCGGATCTGAAAATCAAAATCCGTCAGCGGCATCGTTTGTAAGCCAAGAATCGCTGCGCTGATCATGGTATCGGAACCGTCGACAATCCATTGACCCAACGGCCGGCCTTGCGCCATGCGTTGCGTTAAATCATTCGGCAAAATTAACGCCGCACGTACGATGCCATCTTGAATTGCTTGCTCGGCTTCTTCCGCAGTGGCGTAGCGTTGAGTCACACTGACCACCTGGGTGACTTTGACTGACTCGGTCAGAATACGACCTGCAGTACTTTCGCTTTGATCCACCACCGCGACAGGAATATCGCGAATATCGGTATTAATCGCATAGCCAAACAACAGCAGTTGGATCAGAGGGATCATCACCACCATGCCAAAGGTAATGCGATCGCGCGAGAGTTGGCGAAATTCTTTGACCATAATCGCTTTCATTCGATAGATCGCATTCATTGGCGGCCTTCTCCTGTTACGGACACAAACACATCTTCCAAACTTGGTCTGGCAAGGTTCATTTCCGCGTGTTGTAAGCGAGGAAAAGTGGCTCTTAGCCACGCAATTGGGTCAGCCACGCGTTGATCGATCAAGACGCGTAAGCGAATGCCCAATTGCGCTGCAGAACGTACTTCTGCCAAAGGCAATAACTGTTCTTTTAGGGCGCGTAAGTTCTCCGCTTTAACTTCAACAATGTTGACGCCCATTTGCGCCATCAGCTCTTCAGGGGCGCCATCTGCACAAATCAATCCTGCTTCCATAATCGCAAGTCGGTGGCAGCGTTCGGCTTCATCCATGTAGTGTGTGGTCACCAATATGGTGGTTCCTTGGTCGCAAAGATCGAACAATTGTTCCCAAAACTCTCGGCGATTTTCGGGGTCAACCGCCGAGGTGGGTTCGTCAAGAAACAGCAGCTCGGGTTTATGCATGGTCGCCGCGGCCAGAGAAAGGCGCTGCTTTTGGCCGCCACTCATGCCTGAAACCCGTTGCTTGCGGCGTTGATCCAAGCCATAAGTGGCGAGCTGCTCATTGACTCTCTGAGTTAGGGTTTTCTTGTCCATACCAAAAATCTGGCCAATGAACTGTAAGTTTTCCTCTACGGTGAGGTCATCGTAAAGAGAGAACTTTTGTGTCATGTAGCCGATCTTCAAGCGAAGTGCTTCCGACTGTTTAGGAATCTCCAAACCGAGCACATCAACGTTGCCTTCGCTTGGGCTGAGTAGCCCGGTGAGAACGCGGATGGTGGTTGATTTTCCACAACCATTTGGGCCAAGAAAACCGTAGATGCTGCCTTTGGGTACGTTGAGTGTGATGTTGTCGATGGCGGTGAAATCACCAAACTTTTTCACAACGTTTTGCGCCTGAATTGCGTATTCAACCATGGATTACTCTCCGTTGAGATCGACCTGAGTTGGCACACCGGAAGGGAGGGCGCGCGCAGCTTCGGTAAGATCCACTTCCGCTAAATACATCAAGCGTGAACGCTCTTCTTCGGTGAGGGCGTAATAGGGGGTGAAAGAGGCTTCGTTCGCCACCCAACGTACCGTTCCTTGCAGAGGATCGCTCACACCATCGACATGGACAGTCACTGGCTTACCGGGCACGAAGTTCACTCGATAAGTTGCCGGCACATAGACGCGCGCATAAGGTATGCGATTGGCTTGAATGACCGCCACAATGCCGCTGACGGGCACTCGTTCCCCTAGGTTATAAGGCAGATTATCGAGAATGCCATCTCGGGTCGCGACGATGGTGAGTTCGTCGAGTTTCTGCTGCTGTAAGACCACATCGGCCTGGGCGGCGGCCAGTTGCGCCTTGGCTTGCTCAATGTCTTCTGGCCGTGAGCCAGCGGTCAGTTTGCTGAACTCTTCGTTGGCGGAATCCAGTTCTGCTCTTGCCGAATCTCGCTGCGCGAGTGCGGTGTCTTTTTCAGACTGACTGATGAGTTTTTTCGCCACCAGCTCCGCTTTACGTTTGAAGGTTTTCTGCGCATCGATCAACTGCGCTTCGGCACGGGCCACACGAGCTTGTGCTGAAGCGATGTCCTCTGGTCGTTCACCGTTAGTAAGCTTGAGTAGATAGGCTTGCGCTTTGCTCTGTTCGGCGAGGGCGCGGGCTAAGACGGCTTGTTGATTTTTGCTATCGAGCTTAACCAGTACATCGCCTTGCGAAACCATCTGACCTTCTTTGATGGGAAGCTCGCGAATGATCTCATTGGCGGTCGCGGTAAAGGTGACGCGGTCACGCTCGAGGGTGCCTAGTGCTTGAGGGGTGGATTCGGTCGTGCAAGCGGTGAGGGCAAGAAGCGCCCAAACGCAGATCAGTCTGTTTCGCATGTGGTCATCCTAACTGTGGCGGCAGTGGTTAATCAATCAACAGTGTAACGCTGGGTGTGGTGGCTGCTCTAGCAACTTAATTCTGCAAATATTCATCAAGTGATGAATTAAATGCATTTGCCGTTGTGAGTATAGTAAGGTTTTGAATTGATGTGATTTTTAAGGTGAGAAACGGGATTGAGCTCGCAGGAGTAATAGGAATCGAGCGACACGGAATGTCGCTCTATCGGATTTGCTGGCTTTGCCTAATCACCTAAAGGCTGCCTATCACCGCCGCCGCGATGCGAGTCTAATGCCACTTTTAAGCGGCGCAGTTTGTCACGTGAGCGACGTTTATTTTTCACCGCTAGAGCCATAGAAAGCACATCGACAAGCGCCAGCATGGCGTAACGCGAGGCAGAAGGCTTGTAGATAAAATCTGTTTCGTGATGCTCTATCGGTAAAACCACGTTCGCTTGTTCAGCCAATGGCGTGCCTTTTGGTGTAATCGCAATGATTTTTAGACCGTAATCACGCGCTAGTTGCGCTGTCTCGACGATCACTGGTGTATAGCCGGTCGCGGAGATAAGCACCATGACGTCATTGGCATCAGCGGTGGCGGCGACCATGCGCGTCATCAAACCATCGTGGTAGGCAACAATGGCAAAGCCCAAACGAAACAGGCGATGTTGCAGTTCCTGAGAAGCAATCGTAGAACCGCCACCCATGCCGACACTGATGATTTGTCTTGCACCATAGAGCCAATCAACGGCTTGATCAATGTCTTGTTCATTGATCAAAGCTCGGTTGATATCGAGTGATTGTTTGATGGATTCGTAAATCACTTGGTAGCCACTTTGATCGGGCGGCTCAAGGATAAAACGCTGTCCAACCGTCAGCGACTGAGCCAGTTTGATCTTCATTTCACGAACATTTTTGCAGCCTATTGCTTTGGCAAAGCGCGTGATGGTAGCTTCACTGACGTCTGCACTTTGTGCCAGCTCGGTGATGCTGGCGTTGGCAGCGGTTTCAATGTCATCCGTCACCAATTTGGCGACTTTCTTTTCTGCTTCGCGTAGTGCGCTAAAACGTTCGGTGATTTGAGAAATAATGTCGACTTCTAAACTCAAGGGATTGTCCTACGTTGTCAATGACCGCAGCAAAACTGCGGTCGCAAGAATAGCGTAATTTGTTCTAAGTTGCTGCTTTCACATCGCACAATTTCATCAGAATCGGGTTTCTACCCAGTGGCTTACTTGGTAGTGATCATCACGAATCGCCAACGCACGCCATTTGTCTATGGTGAGGCAAGGGTGAGAGGTGGAGAAAACCAGAATATCGCCGACATCGAGTTCGCACTCCGCTGGGATTTCAACAAACGTATGTTGATCCATGATCGCGGTTGACGTCACGCCAGCAGGTATTGGCAGCGGTTGACCGTCTCGAAACGCGTGTTCTAACGTGGGTAGGCCAGCATCAAATGCGACATCGCGCTTACCCATGCCAACCACAAGACGCGTTGGCTCTGGACGAGAAATAACATGTGCCCATAACTCAAGCGCAGAGAGTAAATCCCCACCAAGATCGCATGCTACTCCCTGATTCTGTCGGGCTCTTTGCATCACTTGTTGCTGCGCAGTTTGGTAGATCCCCGTGTCATGGATGGCGTAGCAGCCAGGGCGAATGACGGGGGTGAGATCGCTAAGGCCGCTAAATTGCTCCGCCACTACGTCATACCAAGCTGAGCCCGCACCAGTGATGATTGGTTGTGATGCGATCAATTGAGCGCGGTTTAGCTCACGAGTTAAAGAGATTGCACCCTGCAAGAAATGGCGGATCTCAGCCTCGGCATTGTCGCCATGAATCACCCCTTCGTACACTTCGATGCCCGCCAACGCTAAGTGGGGCAGTGAGTGGATTTCATTAGCGAGTGAAAACACTTGCGCTTCGCTTCGACAACCGCAACGGCCGCCATCCACACCCAATTCAATGAAAAGATGCAGTGTTTGCTGGCGCTGGGCAAAAAAGTGCGAAAGGGCGCGAATGTTACGCGAAGAATCTACGCAGCAGTACAGCTGGATCTCAGGATCTTCAATGAGTCGACCAATAATGGCCATGTTGGCTTTGCCCACCAGTTGATTGGCGATGATGATGTTTTTCGCACCGGCCATGGCGGCGATTTCTGCTTGTGCGGCAGTGGCAACGGTGATGCCCCACGCGCCATGTTCGAGCTGTTGACGGAAGAAATCGGGTGTCATGGAGGTTTTGCCGTGTGGGGCCAGTTTCACTTGGTGGTGATTGGCAAACTGTTGCATCCACTTAAGGTTATTGTTGAGTGCAGACGCGTGAATCACAGCACTCGGCAGGCTCACTTCATCCAAAGATAAATGGCATGCTTGAGGTTGAATTACTTGGCTTTTTTCACCTGCAGCAGGGTGTTGAATTACAAAGTTATGATAGTTTCTATCATGATTTTCATGTGTTTTTTTCATGGCTATCTACTTCTAACATGTTTTAAGTGGTTGATATTTTGAGTTTGTTTGTTTCTAAAATAGATCTTGTGGTAGAAACTATCAAACTTTTCGTGATTATTTGTGTGTTTTGTCACTGATTAATTTTTACCAAGATTTACTATGGCATCAGGTTAAAGAGTTGAGCAGTAGAGAGACGTAACGTGTTCGATACCATAATTCGAAATGTAGAAATTTATGATGGCACCGGTGGTATGCCATTTGTGTCTGATGTCGCCATTCAAGGGCAGCGCATTGCTCAAATTGGTGATAGTCAAAATGCGTCTGCGGCTTGTGTGATTGATGCCCAGGGCTTGGCGCTCGCGCCGGGGTTTATCGATGTTCATACACATGACGATACCAATGTGATTCGTTATCCAGAGTGTTTGGCCAAGATCAGCCAAGGCGTGACGACGGTGATTGTGGGTAACTGTGGCATCAGTGCCAGCCCGACGATTTTGGCGGGTGATCCGCCTGACCCGATGAACTTGCTTGGTGAACAAGCCGATTTTAAGTATCCGACGTTTTCCCATTACGCTGAGGCGGTGACACAAGCGCAACCTGCCGTGAATGTGGCGGCGTTGGTTGGCCACACGACGCTGCGCAATAATGTTATGGATGATTTGCTGCGCACGGCATCCGATGAGGAAATCGAGCAGATGCGACAAGCGCTCGCTTTAGCAATGGAACAGGGGGCATTGGGGCTCAGTTCAGGTTTGGCTTATGCCAGTGCTAAGCAAGCGACGGCTGATGAAGTGATGCGTTTAGCGCAAGTGCTTGGTCAATATAACGGCATTTATACCACCCACATGCGGACCGAGTTTGAAGAAATACTCAGCGCGATGGAGGAAGCCTTTGAAACGGGCCAGTTTGCTAAGGTGCCAGTGGTGATATCCCATCTCAAATGCGCGGGCGCGGGCAACTGGGGGCGCACTGTTGAAGTGGTGGATCTGATGGAAAAAGCCGCTCAACATCAGGATGTCTCTTGCGATTGTTACCCTTATTCAGCCAGCTCTTCCACTTTAGATCTGAACCAAGTGACAGAAGAGATCGATATTTTTATTACTTGGTCGAAAAGCCAGCCACACTTTGCCGGTAAGATGCTGAAGCAGATCGCCAAGGAGATGGGGTTACCCCTCATGGAAGCAGCCAAAGCGTTGCAACCGGCTGGAGCGGTGTATCACTGCATGGACGAAAACGATGTTAAGCGAGTTTTAAAATACCGCTTAACCATGGTGGGCTCGGACGGATTGCCGAACGATCCTCATCCACACCCGCGCTTGTGGGGCACTTTCCCGAAAGTGCTTGGGCACTATTGCCGAGAAGAAAAACTTTTTTCCCTGCAAGAAGCAATTCACAAAATGACGGGAATGTCCGCTCAACGCTATAACCTCAATGAACGAGGAGTGATCAAACAAGGTGCATTTGCTGACTTGGTTTTATTTAATCCGAGAACAGTGAAAGATACCGCTACTTTTGAAAATCCTATTTCGTTAGCGCAAGGTATTGAACGGGTATTCGTGAATGGAATACTGGCTTATTTTAATGGTCAGGTTTCAAAACACAGAAACGGTGTTTTTATTTATCGAAATAAATAACATTTTAATTCAAATAAAGTTATTTGGTAAATAATAAATTGATGAAATTAAGTAAGAAAAGTAATGGAGAAAAATAATGTCAATTAAACGATATGGCGTAGAAGGTGGCGTGGGTACAGGTGGTCAGCATTTACCTTTTGCGCGAGCTACCGAAGCGGGTGGTTTCCTTTACGTCTCTGGCCAAACGCCGATGATTGATGGTGAAGTGGTTGAAGGTGGCATTGTTGATCAATCTCGCCTCGCGATTCAAAACTGTGTCGACATCATGAGCGAGGCAGGCTATACGCTAGAAGATGTGGTGCACGTTAAGGTTGTGTTGACCGATGCACGCTATTTTCAGTCGTTCAATAAAGTGTTTAAAGAGTTTTTTGGCGAGCATCCACCTGCGCGTATTTGCATGGTGTGTGACCTCGTGGTGGATGTGAAAGTGGAAGTCGACGTCACGTGTTATCGAGCTGACCGTCGCTAATAAATATCAACGCACTTATTTGAGTTAATCGTCACAAAGACAAACTCACACGGTGCCGAATTTGAACTCTCCCTGTTATTCTTATTCGGCACCTTCACTCCCTGAAATAAAAATAATCATGCCTGCCGAAATGGAAGGTCGGGGATATTTTATCTGAAAGATGGACTTAAATTACCTGAGAGGTGTTCCATGAATAGCACACTTTTTTTAACCGGATTTGGAATATATGTGCTTTTCCTTATTTGGCTCGGCTGGTTTGTTTCACGTAATCAAAAATCAGGAGAAGATTTTTTATTAGGTGGGCGAGGATTGCCATTATTTCTCGTATTAGGCACCACAGTCGCCACCATGGTAGGAACGGGTTCCAGTATGGGGGCGGTAGGATTTGGTTATGCCAACGGTTGGGCGGGAGCGCTCTATGGCATTGGCGGCGCAGTCGGCATATTGCTTTTGGCTCTTTGGTTTGCCCCTGTTCGTAAACTTAATTTTATGACCATGAGTGAAGAGCTTGCCTATTACGTTGGTGCAAACCGCATCGTCAAAAATGTGGTCGGCTTGTTGATTTTCATTGCATCGATTGGTTGGCTTGGCGCGCACATTCTTGGCGGTGGCATGTACCTCGCATGGATTGCTGACATTGACCTCAGCACCGCGAAAATCGTGATTGCGGCGGCGTTTACTATTTACGTGGTGATCGGCGGTTACACCGCTGTTGTTTGGACCGATACCATTCAAGCCGTGATCTTGTTTGTTGGCTTCATTCTCATGGCGGTCTTGTCTGTGCAGCACATTGGTGGCTTAGATAATCTCTACAGTGCGATGGATCCTGCCGCAGTCAGCTTTTTAGCCATCGACAAACTTGGTTTACTCCCGGCGATTTCATTGTCTGTGGTGATTGGTGTGGGCGTGTTAGCAACGCCGTCGTTTCGTCAGCGTATCTACTCGGGCAAAGACGTTTCAACCATCCGTCGTTCGTTTGTTGGCTCCGGTGTGCTTTATCTTTTCTTCTCAATTATCCCAGCCATTATCGGTATGGCAGCACACGCGATTAACCCAGAATTGGCCAACTCAAACTACGCATTCCCTTACGTAGCTGCCACGGTTCTACCTGTTGGTGTCGGGATGATTGTGCTTATCGCAGGCCTTTCGGCCACCATGTCGAGTGCCAGCTCTGATGCCATTGCGGGCGTGTCCATCCTGCTACGCGATGTGTATGTGATGTTCACGGGCCGAGTGCCAAATAAAGAGTCAATGCTCAACTATTCGCGCCTGGCGTTGGTGGTGGTGATTGGTTTCGCTCTGCTGTTTGCGCTCACCTCAAATGACATCATTGGCTACATCACCAAAATGATTTCTACAGTCATGTCTGGCATGTTTGTCTGCGGTATGTTGGGGCGGTTTTGGCGCCGTTATAATTGGCAAGGGGCTTTAGCAACACTGGCGGGTGCTTCTGCAGCTTCAGTGGCTGTAATGATGAGTCCGAGCCTAACCACATTTTGGGGCAACCCTGTCATTCCATCTTGTATGGTGGCCTTAGGGGCTGGAGTAGTGGTGAGCCTACTAACACCGGCTAACCAAGTTTCTGCCGAAATGGCTCGCGCCATCTTAGACGATGAACGCGCTTTGATGGAAATGGAACTCTCCGACAAAGGTGAGCTGGCTCGAGACGAATCGTTGGCAAATCGTCAAGCGGCGCGCGAGCTGTAATCTCCCACTTCTAATCTCTGTTCGATGAGTTTCAGTGATCTTGCTCTGAAACTCATCGTGTTAGCACAGGAACCTCAAGATGAACAAAGCTACACTGGCTCTACTGATTTCAGGCATTTTTATGGCACCGACAACCATGGCTATGGCTCCCAATACCGATTTAGTTTTAATGCCTTACCCGCAAAGCGTTGAGTTAAGCAAAGGCAAGGTGACGCTGGACAAAGCGTTCAGTATTTATATCAAAGGTTACGATTCACCCCGCGTGGCGTTTAATGTTAAGCGCACCATGGAGAGACTCTATCGACAAACTGGCTTGCCGATGCTGAACTGGCAGGCGAAATCTGAACAAGAAGCCACGCTGGTGATTGATATCCAACGCGCCCCAAGCAGTGCGGTGCAAAATATCAACAGTGATGAGTCCTATCAGTTGAAGGTCGCAAATGGCAAGATTTTGCTCTCAGCCACTGAGCCTTATGGCGCGTTTCATGGCTTAGAAACCTTACTGCAACTGGTTTCGACGGATGCTAATGGCTACTTCGTTCCCGCCCTCACTATCTCTGATGCGCCGCGCTTTAAATGGCGAGGGGTGTCGTACGATACCGCGCGTCACTACATCGAACTGCCGGTGATTTTGCGTCAGTTAGATGCCATGGCCTCAGCGAAAATGAACGTTTTCCATTGGCATATCTGGGATGACCAAGGCATTCGTATTCAGTTGGAAAACTACCCTCGCTTGTGGCAAGCCACCGCGGATGGTGATTTCTACAGTAAAGATGAAATTCGCCAAGTGGTCGAATATGCGCGTAATCTCGGTATTCGTGTCATCCCTGAAATCTCGCTGCCTGGCCACGCGTCGGCGGTCGCTCATGCTTATCCAGAGCTGATGTCTGGCCTGGGTGAACAGTCTTACCCTCAGCAGCGTGGTTGGGGGGTGTTTGAACCTTTGATGGACCCGACCAATCCAGAACTCTATACCATGTTGGCAAGCGTGTTCGATGAAGTGGTGGCGCTCTTCCCGGATGAGTACTTTCACATCGGCGGGGATGAGCCGAACTATCAACAGTGGCGTGACAACCCGAAAATCCAAGCGTTTATCAAGCAGCATCAATTGGATGGCGAACGAGGGCTGCAATCGTACCTAAATAGCCGAGTCGAGCAGATGTTGAACCAGCGTGGTAAAAAAATCACAGGTTGGGATGAAATTTGGCACAAAGACTTGCCGAAATCGGTGGTGATTCAGAGTTGGCAAGGGCATGACAGTATTGGCCGAGCGGCCAAAGAGGGCTATCAAGGTATTTTGTCGACGGGCTATTATCTCGACCAACCTCAACCCACCAGCTACCACTATCGTAATGACCCGATGCCGAAGGGGATCACCGTCGATGATCAATTGCACCAAAGGGAAAAATTTGTCACCTACGATTGGGTGAAGCCTCGTAACAAAGGAGGCCCGCGCAAAGGGAATCTCACCATCATTGAGGGTGTAGACGGCAAAGTGCGTGCGTTTACCGATTACAACGGTAAATCGCGTGAAGAAGTACATGTGTTGGAATTCGTGCCCGGTGTGAAGTTCCGCGGCCATTTTGACAACTTCATGTCCTACACCGAGTTCAACTATCAGTTCGCTGGTGACCAACTAAAAGAAGGCAGCTATCAGCGTATTGGTAATGTGCGTTGGCCGGCAACTGGCAGTTTGGTGGCCTCTAGCGAGGGAGAAGTGACGAGCATTCCGCAACCCAATGGCGGTTACCCTGCTCAACTGACCAAAGAAGAGGAGCCATTGATCCTCGGCGGTGAAGTGACCATTTGGGGCGAAAATCTCGATTCGATAACCATAGAACAGCGCTTATGGCCACGCAGCTATGCGATTGCTGAACGGCTTTGGTCAAGTGAATCTCTCACTGATGAAGCCAGTATGTACCGTCGAATGCGTGCGTTGGATAGTTGGTCGGAAATATCTCTTGGCTTGCGTCATCATGCGGATGCTCGAATGATGCTTCAGCGTTTAGCCAATGGGGCAGATGTTGCACCGCTCATCACGTTAGCTAAATACACGGAGCCTGCGCAATATTATGCAAGGCACTGGGAAAAATGGATTTCTACGCCAAACAAAGGGGATTTGTACAATCAATATGAACGCTTAAATCGGTTCGCCGATGCCTTAGTGGTAGAAAGCTACGCGGTGTATGACATGGAAGCGTTGGTGCGCGGCTATCAGCCAAATGGCAATGCGCAAAGTCCGCAAAGCAAGCAGGTGCTTGAGCAGCTTTCTGAGCATTATCAGGTGGTGAAAGCCGCGGCGCGTCAATCTCGTGGGATTTTTGCTGCCAATATCGCCTCGCGTGAGAGTGTGGCGCTCGCAGAGGCAACCATAGCGTTAGCGGAACTGGGCCTTGAGTTGGTGGAAAAAACTCAACGGGGACAAGTGCTTTCGGCTGCTGAGCAAGCGAGCTATCAAGCGATACTGGATAAGAATGCGGTCATTTTTGATGAAACCATTGTGGCGATAGGAAGACCAACCGAGCAGTTACTTCACAAAATTGCACCTTAATGTAGAAAAGCCGTTGCCGCCTGTGACAACAGGCGGCAAGGTAACAAGATGGCTTAACGCAAAGGAAGCGCACAAAGAATGACACAAGGTCTCTTACATTTTTACGTTGGCACCTATACCGATGAACCCAGTATGAGTGACGGCGTGGCTCAACTGGAGCTGAATACTGAAACGGGTGAGCTGATCCCCTTTAACGAACTGGCGACGCTACGCAATCCGTCTTACCTCACGCAAACTTCCCAAGGCTTATATACCTTCAATGAAGTGGCGGTTGAAGAAAACCCGCAGTTGGTGCAGCTCGGTTGTGTCGACAGCAGTGCAATGGCGATAAACGGCAGTTACCCTTGTCATTTAGATATTGACCCGAGTCAGACGTTTTGCGCCGTGGCAAATTATGGTTCAGGTAATACCTCTATATATACGCTCGATGTGTTGGGTGCTCCGTCAGAGTGCATTGCCGAGCTTTATGTGGAAGGTGATGGCCCAAATCGAGAGCGACAAACCTCACCACACGCGCACCAAGCGACTTTTCTACGCCATAGCCCTTTTTTAGCTGTGGTGGATTTGGGTACCGATCAGGTCCATTTCTATCACATTGATGGTCAGCAACAAGCGTTTACTTTGCATCAGTCACTCAAACTTCCTGCTGGTAGTGGCCCTCGTCACTTAGTGTTTAATCAGGCGGAAACTCGTGCCTATTTGCTGTGCGAATTGACCGAAACTTTGCTGACGCTTGAACGAGCAAACGAACGTTGGGCGGTGGTTTCAGAGCAACCTTTGTTGCCGGGCGAAGAAAATGGCGCTGCGGCTTCTGCGATTCGATTGTCTTCCGATGAGCAATTTCTCTATGCATCCTGCCGCCGACAAAATAAAATCACGGTTTTTGATGTCAGCCAAAGCGAACCAAAATGGTTAGAGGCCGTGGATTCTCTCGGTGACTTTCCGCGAGATTTTGTCTTATCACGCAATGGCAAATGGTTGCTGGTGGCAAATCAGCACAGCCACAATGTGGTCAGCTATCGTCGCGATCGCCAGACGGGCCGATTAACCGCAACGGGATTCAGTTGCCAAATTGGTAGCCCGGTTTGCTTAGTCGAGCATCAAGAACCTTTTAAATAAAATCAATCCGATAAAGAGAAAATACGATGACAATTCACCGCATTAACCCATGTAAACGCTGGTCTGATATTACCGTCTTCAATGGCATTGCGCATTTTGTGGAAGTGGCTGACAGTGATACCAACGCGGACATGAAAGGCCAAGTGGAGCAGATTTTTGCTCAAGCAGAATCACAATTGGCGAAAATTGGCAGTGATCGCTCGCGTATTCTTTCGGTGACCATTTACGTGACTGATTTTGCCAACTTTGATGCACTTAATGAAGTCTGGGACAACTGGTTTCCAGAAGGCTGTGCGCCAAGCCGTGCTTGTATCAAAGCTGAGCTTGCTGACCCAGACTATTTGGTTGAAATGACCTTTGTCGCGGCTGCGGGTGAAGCGTTTCAATAGTTGCTGGGTGCTTACTCAGCAAGGTGAAATCCACAAAGGTTTTGCCATGGAAAAAGGGACGGAATATCGTCCCTTTTTCATAGCCCTGTTGTGAGTTCGCCACCGGTTGATTAAGGCAAGCTAAGAGGCGCTTTTGATCTGTTCAGCGCTCAGTTTGTCTACGATTCGGCTTGGTTTCATTGGACGAGAATAGTAATAGCCTTGGATCTGCTCACATCCCATATCGACCAATTTTTTCAACGCCAGCTCTTCTTCAACCCCTTCAGCGACTAAATTCACCTTAAGTTGTAAGGCCAGTTGTGTGATAAGCCACACTACGCGTTCAGCGGTATCGTTACAAAGCATATTACGTATAAAGCTTGCATCGATTTTTATCGTGTCGATTGGGTAGCTGTGAATGTAATTCAAGCTTGAATAACCCGTGCCGAAATCGTCGAGTGCCACTTTGAAACCGCGATCTCTGAGTGCATCCAGCACCATGTGCTCTTTACCCGTTTGAGTCAGTAAAACGGTTTCTGTCAGTTCAATCACGAAATCGCAGGGATCGAGATGATACTTTTGCATCATCTTATTGAGGTAATTAAGGTATCGCTCTTCATCATTCAGCTCATACGCAGAACAGTTGACGCCAAGTTTCACTCGATAACCTAACGACGCTTCCAAGTAGTTTTTTGCTCGGCACGCGAGCTCGATGATCCGCTCTCCTAACTGAACAATGAGTCCTGATTGCTCGGCGGCATCAATAAACTCAACGGGTGAAATTGAGCCATATTCGGCACTGTCCCAACGCGCCAATACTTCAAAATAATCCCAACGTGGTTTATGCACGTTGACGATCGGCTGAATCGCGACGTAAATCTCAGTTGCCTCATCGATAGGCTTCGCCAGTTGCTCGCGTATGGCTTCGATTAACTGTGTTTTTCGATGGTATAGCGCGCTTAAATGGGTGTCGTAGCACCGAATACGATTGTTAGGGTGCTTTTTGCACTCTTTCATCGCAAGGCTGGCGTTGAGAAATAACTCATCGCTCGTAATAAGGCGCTGGCTTGCTTTGGCGATGCCGATGCTGATGTCAAATCGAACGTGATTGGCGTTGTCTTGATAGCCAAACGCAATCTTATTCAGAATGTGCTCACACACCTCTTCTGGCGTTTCTGAATAAGTGATAAAGGCAAACTCGTCACCCGCCACTCGGTATGCCAAGGCAGGGGCGGGAAGTGCCGATTGAATGGCATGCGCAGTAAACTTGATGATTTGATCACCAATGTAGGTGCCGTGAATGTCGTTGATCAATTTGAAGTTATCGATATCGATACAAACGAGGCTAAATGGGCGATCGGATTGCTGGGTGAGGGTTTCCAAAGTATCCGAAAGGCAACTGCGGTTAAGCAAACCGGTCAAATTGTCGTGCGAGACTTCGTAACTAAGTTGATTCACCAACTGATCAGAGCGATCACTTAGCCACTTCTCTCGTAAGCCGTGAATAATGATATTGGCGTATATGCGGTGATATTTGAGTATCAGCTGAGGGTCGTGAGGTATAAAGCCAAAGGTAGAGACTAGAATACCCAAAATATCACCATTATGGCCGCGCAGTGGAATACCGACAAACGCATGTACACCCGCTTCGGTAAATTCTAGCCCTTCTTCTTGTGAGAAATAGCTGTCGGGCACGTTGTCTTGAATCTGGTGACAGTGCTCGATCACCTTGAGAGCGATGCGTTCAAATGGCGTATTTTCTAAGCTATAACGCGCAGCGTTAACGTTGCTTCCCTCTTTGGCATAAGCCAAGGTATTGGCATGGTTGTGGTGTAGATCTATCTCTACGATACAAGTGCAGTACGAGCTTAAAGTGGAATGCAGCTTGAGCGTAACTTGATTAAGCAGCTCGCTACCGTCGAGAGATAGAGTATGAATAAGCTCATCTAAGTCGATACAAGCTTGAAGCGTTGAATCATTCATCTGACGTTTCTCTACCTGATTATTATAATAGTGACACTTTTGTTGCATAACGTTACGAAAACAACTCCGATATGCATCACGTTAAATATCGTTCAGGTCGTAGAAGTTTGCAATGAAGAAAAGTCAGGTTTGCTAGGAAAGTGTTATCTCATAGCGAGTTACTGAGCAGAAAGAGTTAGCACTTTTTTGCTCTATACGGACTTTTCTTGCTGTAACCGCTCTTTAAGGTAATCCAAAAACAGTTTTGTTCTTGTGTGTTGATAGTCCAGTTTGGGGTAGTAAGCGTAAACGGTGGCTTCGTCTGCGTGCACGTTTGGCAGGACCGGAACCAAAGCGCCAGTGCGCAGCTCTTCTTTTATCATCACGTTATTACTGAGCAGAATGCCCATGCCTCGTTTTGCACCGTGGAAAAGCGCCTCTGGATTGGTTGTCGAGAAGTTGCCACGCAAAGTCATGCGTTTACCATTGTTGAGTTTCAGCTCTCGACTTGGTTTTTCTCCCCAGATCAGGATATTGTGATTGACCAACTGCTCTGCATTCTCCGGCATACCGTATTTTTCAATATAGCTGGGGGCCGCAAAAAACGTCGCTTTATGTTCAAACAGTGCAGTTGCTTTATAGCTTAGTGAGTTCAGCTGTTCTAACTCGCGACTGATAAAAAGGTCTAGGCTCAGCTCAGGCAGTTGCCCTGGCAATGTAGTAAAGAGCTGGATTTTAATATCTGGGTATTTTTCTAGAAAATCATCCAGATAGTGAACTAAGAACTTGGAACCGACGGCAAGGGTCGCGCCAATTTTCAGTAATCCGGCTGGGCTTTGGTTGACGGATCGCGTCTCGTCTAAAACCGATTGCCAGCCATCGAGTTGCAACTTTGCACGCTGATAAAATAGAGCGCCCGCTTCGGTTTGGCTGATGGAGCGTGTGGTGCGCTTGAGTAACTGAACACCAATTTTCTCCTCTAACCACTGTATCCGCTTGCTGATGGCGGAACTGGTGGTGTTCATTTTACGCGCAGCCGCATTAAAACTGCCTTCTTCCACCACTCTGATGTAGCTGTTTACGCTTTGAAACCAATCCATATTCTTTCCTTTAGGGAACTAATCTCTTTCCGATTGGGGAGATTATCATCAATCAAAGGCCAATATAAACTGTAAATAATTTGATGTAAGAGAGGAGAGGGGAAGGAATGCTGAAGTCGTTACAAAAAATGCCATTGCTTTTAGCGATGATGATCATCGCGACAGGGCAAGTGGGTGTGGCCATTTATTTACCGTCTCTTCCTCTTATTAGCCACGACCTCGGATTGACACAAGCTGACGTACAAAACGTCGTGACTTTCTTTCTTGTTGGCTTTGGTGCATCGCAACTCTTTTATGGCCCTTTGTCTGATGCGATTGGCCGACGTCCAGTTTTCATTCTCGGCCAAGGGATCTACTTGGTCGGCACTGTCATTTGCATCGCATTTTCGTCCAGTATTGAAGCACTAGAGTTAGGTCGATTGTTGCAAGGATTAGGGGCAGGCAGTGCATCGGTGTTGGGGCGTTCTGTATTGCGAGACAGCTACGAAGGGGCACAATTGACCAAAGCGCTCTCTTATATTTCGATTACCGCATCGATCATGCCGATCATTGCGCCCGTTTTTGGCGGCTGGATCGCCTTTCATGTCGGCTGGCAAGCGGTGTTCGTTTTTGTGTTGTGTTACTTACTGGCGATATTTACGTTGGGCTATTTTGTACTGCCAGAAACCTTGCCTTACGCCAAGAGACGTTTTCGCCCTTTAACTGTCTTGGCGACTTACCGCACTTTGGCCACGAATCCACAAGTGATCGGCAGTGCCAGTTTTAACTGGATGAGCTACCTTGTTAGCCTTGTTTCGCTGTCAGTATTCCCTTTCATGATGCAAGGCGAGCTTGGATTTTCTGCCGCAGATTATGGCAGCATGATGATCATTCCATCTGCCGGTCTTTTGCTTGGTAGTGTGACAGTCAATGTCTTGTTGCGTTATTTCGAGGTGAAAAGGCTGCTTGCCGCCAGTTTTGTTCTTGTGGCTCTGTCAGGTTGTGGACTAATTTGGGCGCCTTTTAGTAGCGTCAGCTTGATCGCTGCCTTTACCGTGATGAGTTTTGCTCAAGGGATGTCATTTCCTCTGTCGATCAGTTTGCTTCTTGGCCCTCACAAGCAAAATGCAGGTTCTGTTTCTGCGTTGTCTGGCTCAGTGCAGATGGTGATGGCAGCTCTGCTTGGTGGATTTTTGGTTGAACACTGCGTTCGGACTCAAGCGCAATTAGGATTGTTTTATATTCTTGTTGCGATGGGGTGTTTTGCGGTGTTGTTGCTCAAGGGCAAAGTCATGACGACGCCGGAGGTACAGAAAGTCTAACTTGATTATCTCACCCCCCGTCACTACAATGCCGCGCAGCAGTTAATGAGGGTTACCCATGCAACAAAATGAATTTGAACAGTTAGTTAAGCAGGTTTGCCAGCAAGAGAACTTACCTAAAGCACTAGAGCTTCTAAAAGCGTGTGATGATGAGGAAGTTGCAGAAGCGGCAGCATCGCTTTCAGGGCAATTTGCTTTGGCAGAAGTGGATGGTGAAAAACGAATCTATCACGTGACGTTACAAGAAAACGAAGCGGGTGAAGAGACGGAATACGTTGAGCATGTCATGAACGAAGGTGAGCACTTGGTGAAGTTTGCCGCTTGGTTCTTTGATGTCATGTTCGAGATCAAGGCCAAAGAGACCTATCAAGCTGCCGGTAAAACCTATCAGCAACCGAAGCGTAGCTAACGCTGGCGGAATCGCTTTTTAGAACGCTTAAAAAACGGCAAGATTACTGCCGTTTTTTTTCGTTTTCGCGATAAATGTTTTTTATCTTTTCATGAAATAAAATTACCAAATAAATGTGATCTTCGTCTTGTTATCTGATGATTTTGTAGTAATATTACGAACGTAAACAGAAGAGAAAACATTGGAGAATCAAGATGGGTTATGAATTAGGCGGTGCTTACATCGGTCAAATGATGGCAAAAGACGCAATGCACAAAGCAATGTATGGCAAGACAACGAAGAAGAAAGCGTCATTTATCAGCCGCATGCTAAAGAAAATGGCAAAATAACAGCAAGCTTAAAGCGTTATTTTGTAATAAAGTTTCAAAAAAACCTGGCATCGCCAGGTTTTTTCTTATCTGCTTATCTATGGTCAACGTAATCAGTTTGCCATCTCTACGACATTATTCGGAACGACATCAAGCCCACGCTCTTTAAGATAGACTTCCAGCTTGTCGCAACCTCCAATGTACGATCCATCTAGCCAAATTTGTGGCACGGTGACGGGCGTTTTTTCTCCAATGATGGCTTTGACTTCTGGAATCATACGATACAGCGCGGCGCTCTCTTTGACGACGTCGTGATATTGGTAGTGAATACCCGCCGCATCCAATAGCTGCTTGGCTTTTACACAGTAAGGGCAGGTCGCTTTACCAAAAACAATATTCCCCTTGAGGGTGTCGCGCTTTGTCCACTCTTTGATCACTGATTGAATGAGCACGCCACGGTTAAGGGCTTCACCTTGGCTAACCACTTTACCTTCAACCACCAAAATAGGCGCATGCCAAGCGCCGAGCTTTAACGGCTCCCACCAGTGAGATAGCCAATCTTTGATTTCCAACTCAACAGGAATACCGTTGAGCTCATTGGCAAACGTATCGGTTAAGATATCTTTTGTTAACGTACACTCACCGCATGGGATGTTGACTTTAAATGGTCCCCAACTTCCTGCCCAACGGTACAGGGTGATTTTAATCGCTTCACTCATTAAATATTCCTCAAAATCGCTCTATTAGTGTAGTAGAACGCCCTGGCGATGTTTTCCTTTCACGCTATTTTGTTTTTTTGGTTTCCCAATGGGTAATAAAGGCGACAGAAGCAATAATGATGAAGGCACCAAGCCAAAGTCTGCCCGGTGGCACCCAACCAAAGACAAGCCAACCTGCAAGTACGTTCAATGGCAGTTTTGCATGATCAAAAGGCTGAACAAAGGAGGCATCGGCACTGGCATAAGCTTTGACGATGGCCCATTGCGCCAGTGCAGTCATGCAGCCAGCGGCAAAAAGGATCAGCCAAATGGTCGTACTGCTCGGCATTGTGAAATCGGGAATCGCCAGCATGATGTTGAATGGCGTAATCAACAGCAGTAGATAAACCACCATGGTGGAAGGCGGATCGTTGACCGAGAGCTTTTTAACCATCAGTGAATAACATGCCCAAAAGAAGGCTGCGCCGACAGGCAGTAAGGTCGCGAGATGAAAATCATCCGCCCAAGGCTCGAGAATGATCATCGCGCCAATAAAACCGAACAGCGTCGCGCCCCAGCGTGCCACACCCACCTTCTCTTTCAGAAGCAGCCCAGAGCCGATCGTTGCAAAGAGTGGGGAAGTCATTAATAGTGCGATGCCTTGCCAAATCGGCACCGGATAAGCGAGTGCCCAAAGCCAAAGCTGGATACCGATAACCGACAAAAAGACTCGCAGTGCATGCCAGCCAAAATGAGAGGTGCGCAGCGATTGTCGAATGCCCAGTGTTTTTAAGTACGGCAAAATCACAATTAAAGCGATGTCATATTGAATCAGCGCAACAGTGGTCGACGGAATGGCAAATTGAATACTGGCAACTTGCGCTAGACTGTTGACGATAGCGAAAGCTAAACCGGCGGTCAGCATCCACGACGCGCCAAGGATTGGGTGGTGTTGAGATTGCATAGATAATCGAATTCACAAAAAAGTCCGAGAATCATACGTTTTCTGCATGGCGAAGCCAAATGTTTTGCGGTGTACGGGGTAAAAAGAAGCCCCTGAGTTCAGGGGCGCAAATGCGGATTAAAGGACGTACCTCGGTGAGGAGGATAAGAACGAGAAGCACAAACGCTGCCATGCATTTGTACTTCTATCATTGCAGAAGCTGTGCCAGTTTTAAGTTGTTGATTTTGTTCGTTTTGGATTTTTGAGTATCCCAGAGCCGCACCATAACCATTCAAAAGGCGACAATCATGGTGCAAGGGAAAGCTAAATTTGCAGTAACTGGCGGTTAAACTCTTCCACATCAAGGGGTTTGGAGTAGAGATAACCTTGGAACTCATCGCATTGCTCACTGACGAGCAGTAGCCGCTGCTCTTCGGTTTCCACGCCTTCTGCGACGATTTTTTTGTCCATGTTGTGGCCAAGTTGAACAATGGTTCTGACCAGCATGTGATCGTGGTGATTGTCGACACAATCATCAATGAAGGCTTTGTCGATTTTCAACACATCAATGGGCAGTTGTTTGAGATAGTTCAACGAGGAGTAGGCGATGCCAAAATCATCGATTGCAACCGTGACCCCCTCACACCGCAAATTATGACAAATCTCGATGAGCTTCTTCGGCTCCTTCATCAATACCGTTTCGGTGATCTCCAGTTGCAGATAACTGGCGGGAAGATGAGACTCCGCCAGAGCGGTTCTGACTTGCAGTTCGATATCGTCATGAGCAAATTGTACGGTTGAGACATTGACCGAGACAGGGATCTTGTAGCCCAAATCCAACCATTTTTTGGCTTGCTGACAAGCCTCGAGAATCACCCAGCGACCAATCGGAATGATCTGCTTGGTTTTCTCGGCAATGGTGATGAATTCAAAAGGTGTTATGGTGCCTAGTTCTGGATGTTGCCAGCGAATTAACGCTTCAGCTCCGGTCATTTCTCCTGTCGTGATGGACACTTTTGGCTGATAAACCAAGGAAAACTGTTTCAGTTCAATGGCTTTGTCGAGCTCTCGTTCAATCTGGTGTTGACGGATGGTTTCGTCCAATAGGGCTTCGTCATACCAACGGACTTGGCCGCGGCCACGTGTCTTGGCTTTTTGCGCAGCAATGTCGCTGTTTCTTAGCCATATATCGAGGTTGGTCATGGACTCGTTAAACAGGGCAATACCGGTCGCGTAGGAGATTTGATAAGAGCCTCGTTCTAGCTCAAACGCTGCTGTAAGTGCTCTTTTGAGTTTATCGAGTAGCGCATCGACTTCATCATTAATGCTGTGTTTCTCGTACACCAGCACGGCGAATTCATCCCCTTCCATACGATAGACTTGGCCAAAGCCAAGGGTGTTTTTTCGCAAACGACGAGAAAAGCGTTTTAACAGGAGATCCGCTTGTTCGTGGCCAAAGCTCTCGTTGATCTCTTTAAAAGCATCAATATCTATTTTGAGGAGGGCACAGTTTCGCCCTTGCTGGGCCAGACTTTCGACTTGATTCAGATCCGTGTAAAAGGCTCGGCGGTTTGGCAGTTGCGTCAAATAATCCGTTCGGCTGTCTTCTCGGTATTTGGTTAATTGCAGGTAGAACTTCTGCTGATAGTAGACCATGACGGACGCAAAGGCGGAAATCACCAACAGTTCAATGGCATCTTCAATGAGCTCATCTAAGCCCTCTGGTGGAACTGTATAAAAATAGCTTGCCGTCAATAATAAGGCGACGACAAATGCCCAAATGGTTCCGGGGAACAACAAAAGATAGCAAAGTGGGAGGAGAATAAACGTCTCTTCAATGACGTCAATATCGAGCGGATCGACGATGCCGCCGACAAAAAGGTAACTCGTGGCGATCAAAGCGCACACATATTTGATTTTGTGGGATGGAGAAAAGAGCGCCACAATCATGGCAATGGCAAACAACACGTAAGACCAAGGCAATAGGGTGTGTTCGTCCACCAAGGTTTGCGTGATCAACAATACCGCCACAATATAGGCGGCCTTTAATATCAATACTACTTTCGAGTTTGCCACGATTTTACTTCTGCCATCTACCATAAATATCCTCGGTCTGGATTATACAGTATGGTGTTTTTTTTGTTTTATGTCAAAACGCTTTTATCTCTATCTGGCCTGCGCTCAGACAAGATGATTGATAGGTTTCCATTAAGTATATAAAACAAAATGAAAATCACCTCTAAACTAGCATTCTTATTATCGCGATAAATCTAATTAACCTCACAATTACAAATTAATTCGAGTCGATTCACACAAGATAAGTCTAGGGATGAAAAAAGCCGGTAGGGATACCGGCTTGAAATGGCTCGATGAAAACAAGCATTTAGAAATCGTAGCGTACGCCCAGTCGAAGTGTGTCTTCACCAGAAGTGACTTTGCCGTTTACGTCTTTTACATCATCAAGCTTGTTAAGGTAGTACGACAAGTAAGTGCGGAAGTTGCTGTTTAGCTTGTAGTAACCCACCAACTCGAGACCTTTAGTTGCGTCCGATTTAGTGCCGTTATCGTCTTCTTCAGCGAAGGTGTACATCGCGGCAACGCTAAATGGTTTGCTGATTTTGTACTGAACCGCAAATTCGTAGGCGGTGAATTCTTGTTTCGCTTTGTCATCGAGATCACCCGTCGAGAAAGTCGCACCGAGATAAAGATCGTTTAAGGTATAGCCTGCGCCGACAAGGATCTGGTTTTGGCTGCCTTTACCAGCACCGTTATCACCTGTGGAGTAAGCCAAACCAAGATCCAGACCGATAGGAAGAGAGTAAAGGCCACTAATGCCCATAAGGTCGCTATTGTCAGCGTCGCTTGCTGAATAAGTGGCTTCAATTTGCAGAGCATCGAAGCTACCGCGATAGGCAAACGTGCTGTCTGTTTTGTCTGATGACGCGTCAATGAACTGTTGCACACCAGAAAACTCCGTAATATCCGTTAGGTCTGAAACGATGACGGACGCCATATCTTGTTTACCAACAGAAAACGCACCTGCGTTTGTCTTCACACCTGCGTACATGTAACGGTTTTTGAAGCTGCTTTCGCCTGTTTTCTGCTCTGCTTCGTAAAAACCAAAGGCTTGTAGATCGTTACCAAGGTCAGTGGTGCCTTTTACGTTAAGACGCGCACGAGTGCTGTCTTCCATGGTGCCGTCGATCTCAACGCCTTTGTCGGTACCGATGAAATCACCACGGAACTCAACACGCCCACCAATTTTTAGCTCAGTACCGTCTGTTTTATAAACGGTTGCTGCGAAAGATGATCCGGTGACCACTGCGGATAGAATTGCGGTTGCTAAAGCTGCCTTTTTCATTTCTCAATTACCTTTTTATATTCAATGGGCTTACATGCCCGATTCCTGATGCAGCTAAGGTACTGATTAAAAATGAACAAACGATTTCTGTTTCATGACGCTTTCGTTGTGCTTGTATTGCAGTTCAATGAATGATGAGAACGATAGAGCAGCTAGCTCAACCACAATCTGAGCCATAGGCCAATCGGAGAGCTGACGCCTGAGGTAATAAACTCAATTTTGCCATTGCGCACAATCACTACGGTCGGGGTCACTTGTACCCCCCAATCACGGCTAATTTTTCCAGTTGGATCATTGATGGTGTCGTAATCATACTGTTGTGATTGCAAATACTGATTAACGCTTCCTTCGTTTCCCGACTGCATCGCCACACTGATCACGGGGTAGGAATCTGCGATCTGGTTGATTGTCGGGCTAACGAGTTTGCAAGGGCCACACCAGGTTGCCCAAAAATAGACAACCACAGGGGACTCTTGACTGGCGCTCAGTAAGTCAATTTGTGCCCCAAGCGTTGTGATGGCGGAGAGGGGGAGCGCGTTTTCTTTTGGCAGATTTCTCGAATAGTAGAAATCAAGCGCGATGGAGACAATAAATACCACCGCCAGCACGGGTAGCCACTCTTTTAGAATTTTGACGATTTTCATAATGGATTTCTCATTGAACTCTTACATGCGCTTCATTGATTGCGTGCACTTTACGATATGGATGCAACCTCACTGAAACTTGCATCTCGAGGTTACTCGGGTATAAGACCGGCATTTTCCAACTTCTCTTCATTAAAGAAGGGAGAAAGTATTTCTGTTTGTAACATCAAAATAACTCATTTTGTTTTTGTGTTTTTTAATTTAACCATTTGAAAATTAGTAATTTATTATCTTTATGGTCAATTTATATTATTTCACTGGGTGGTTTGTTGTGCCATCGCATAAAGTTCTCGCCAGATGTTAACCAGAAGTAGCTGAATTATAAGGTTCTCTACCTGGTTGGAATATGCATGTTATGTGTAATAACTAATGGAACTTAAAAATGAACAAAAACATTTTGGCTCTTGCTGTTGCTAGCGCAACATTCGGCACTCAAGCAGTAGCGGTGGAAGTTTACAACAACGATGGTACGACTTTCTCTATTGGCGGCCACGTTTCAGTTGCGTTGGAAGACTCCAAGCAAGGTGACCTAGGTGTGACAGCGGTTTCTCCGCGTATTAACTTCAATGCGACTCAAGTACTTGGCAATGGCTTTACGGCGGATGCAAAAGGTGAGTGGTCTATCAACTACCTAGATGGTGGCGAAAACGCACTGTCTACTCGCTTAGGCTACATTGGCCTGACGCATGAAAACCTTGGCCGCGGTGTTGTTGGTACTCAATGGGCACCTTACTACAGCGTTGCTGGCGTGGCGGATATGCCAATCGCATTCGCGAACGATTTCATTTACCAAGACCACGGTAACCTAGGTACAGGTCGTGCAGAAGAAATGGTCAGCTACGCTAAGGCGTTTGAACTAGGCGAAGCGGGCAAGATTGGCTTAGGTCTTGGCTGGCAAGGTCGTAAAACAGACGACAAGAACGCTTACGGCAACCGTGCACAAATCGCTTTAAACTACAGCATTGCTGGCGTGACCGCGAACTACGCGTACAACACGGGTGACGTAAACTACACCGCTGGTGTTGGTACAAAAACGTCTGAATCCCATGTGATCAGTGCAACTTATGGCGCTTACGGCAAAGGTCTGTACGTAGCGGGTGTGTACGCAATGAATGAGTACATGAACTCGGGCAATGGCAACTTGCTAAAAGATACCTCAGCTTACGAAGCGCTAGCGGCGTACACGCTAAACAATGGCATCAACCTAAGCGTTAACTACGAGTCTGTGATTGATGAAGAGCTAAGCAAGCGTGTATACAGCACGTCAGCGGTTCAAGCTGAGTACAACTTCACGCCGAAGTTCGTTGGTTTTGCTGGCTACCAGTTTGACCTACAAGGTTCTGGTGACTACAAAGAAAAAGCAGACGACAAATGGATGCTAGGTGCGCGTTACTACCTATAAGCGCTAACATTTTTTAGCCGTCCAATTGTCCACTCATGTGGAAAGCCAGCAGTGTGACTGCTGGCTTTTTTGTATTGCTGAAGCGTGATTCGCTACGTGTGTCTTGCTTAAATCGCGACGCCATTGACTGACAACTGAACGTCGATATTGCCACGAACGGCATTAGAATAAGGACACACTTGGTGAGCAGTGGCGACTAATCTCACCGCCTGATCCGCAGGCAAGTCTATTTCTGCTGCCAATGAAACCGTTAGGGCAAAACCGCCTTGTTCATTCGGGCCAATGCCTATCGTCGCAGTGACAGGCGCTTGTTTAATCGCTATCTTTCCTTCGCGAGCGACATGTAAAATCGCGTTAGAAAAACATGCGGCGTAACCTGCGGCAAAGAGTTGCTCTGGGTTGGTTGCCGCACCGGTTCCGCCCATTTCTTTTGGGTAGCTTAGGTTGAGTTCCAGCAGTTTGTCGTCAGTGCTGACAAGGCCGTTTCGTCCAGCAGAAGCCGTTGCGGAAGTTTGGTAAAGTGTTTTCATTGTCGATGTTCCTTTGTTACTTAAGTTGTGCGCAATCTAATTGCTTGCAATCTTATATCGATCCTTTTGTTGTTTGCAAGTATATTGTGCACAATTTATTTTGTGAGGTGAGTGATGTCTGAACAAACTATCCGTTGCCAAGGGGATTCTGAAGCGCAACTTTTGCTGGAAAATCAAATATGTTTCCCGCTATACAGTGCGGCCAATGCAGTGATCCGCGCTTATCGACCATTACTTGACGCTTTGGATCTGACCTACTCACAATATCTGGTGTTGTTGGTCTTGTGGCAGCAAAACGGCATCAATGTGAAAGATTTAGGCGCCAAGCTTCATCTTGACTCTGGCACCTTAACCCCGCTGTTGAAGCGCTTGGAGGCAAAAGGCATTGTTGAACGTCGCCGCGGCCAAACTGACGAACGTGTGAGAGAGCTGTTTCTCACGGAAGCAGGCAGAGCTCTGAAGCAGCAAGCCCATCAGGTGCCGCAAAACATGCTTTGTCGTATCGATCTCAGCATTGACGAATTGGTGACATTGAAAAGTTTGTGCGAAAAAGTGCTCGAAAAGCTCAATTGATGGATCGAGCTTCTCATTTTGGATGATTCTGTGATTGGATTCTGAGCACGTTATCAGTGGCTAGTTTAGAATCGCGTTTTTGTGTTTGTTCAGGGAAGAGAAATGAGCCATATCCACTTCAGAAACAAAACCTTGCAACCGGGCAAAGTGCTCTGCGTTGGGCGTAATTATGTTGAGCATATTGAAGAGCTGCAAAACGCAATTCCCGATCAAATGGTGCTGTTTCACAAGCCTGCGTCGGCAGTCACCAGCACATTGCATTCTTTCCATCAAGAGCCGCTTCATTATGAAGCCGAGATCTGCTTTGTGATTGAAAATGGCCAGTATGCAGGGGTGGGCATTGGCTTAGATCTAACGAAACGACAGACACAAAGTTATCTCAAAGCGAAAGGCCTTCCATGGGAGCGAGCGAAAGCCTTTAACGGTGCCGCGGTACTCAGTCGCTTTCTCGAACTGAAAGGCATCGATAGTGACGATCTCAACCTCGAACTGTTTATCAATTGTGTCCGCGTACAAAAAGGGCATGTCAATCAAATGCTGTACTCACCGCAAACGGTACTGGAAGAGCTCAAAGGTTACGTGACATTGGATGATGGCGATGTCGTGATGACGGGCACACCTCAGGGAGTGGGCGAAGTGCATAAAGGCGACGTGTTTTTAGGTCGCCTTAAATGTGGTGACACCACCTTATTGGAAGTTGAGTGGGTGGCCTGTTAACGGCCATTGAGCAACGTCAAACTAGAATACCCACAATTTTAAAATCAAAAACAGGAACATACTGACAATGGTGGTGAGAAGTACGTTTTTGCTGCGCCAAGCGATCAACGCCGCGACGAACGCCGCCAACAGATAGGGGTTTTGCAGTGAAAGCTGCAACTCACCCTCTGGGATAAACACGATAGGTGCCCAAATGGCGGTTAATACCGCCGGGCTGGCGTAGCTTAAGAATCGTTGTGTTTTGTGTCCCAGCTTCAATGGCAAACTCGGCTCCAAAAACAGATAACGACTTGCGAAAACCAACACGGTCAGCGCTAAGATGGTTAGCATGATCATAATTTGCGCGCTCCTAATTGTTCTGCCAAGTAGCCGGCACTCATGGCTCCGATGCTGGCCATCATTAATGCCCCTTCAATCTCAAAGAAGTGAAGCACCACCGAAAGAAAGAGTGCCGTCACCACACTGACCAACACCGCAACGCTCTTGATGCTGGGGACCACAATGGCGATAAAGGTTGCGGCAACGGCGAATTCCAGCCCGAGATCGTTAAGTTGTGGAAGAAACTGGCCCGCCAAGATACCGCCAAACGTGGCTGCGTTCCAAAAGAGATAAAAGCTCAAACCGCCTCCAAGGGCATACCATCGGTCGAACTGTTTGTCTTGTTGATGACCGACTAAAGCAAACAACTCATCGGTTAAGAGAAAGCCCAACGACAAACGCCAGCGCAAGGGAAGGGGGGCGATTTTACTGCGCATGGAAACACTATAAAGAAAATGGCGCGAAGTAATAAAGAAGGTGGTCAGCAACATGGTGGCAACGCCAGCCCCTGCTTTGATCATCCCCATCGCGACGAGCTGGGCAGAGCCTGCAAACAAAATAGCAGAAAGGGCTTGCCCTTCCAAAGCCGTGAGGCCTGAATCGATGGCGAAAGAGCCCGCCAGCAGTCCCCAGGGAAGAACGGCAATACTCAGTGGCATCATCGCCATAGTGCCTTGTAGAAAACGCCGAGTTTTCGAGTGGTCGGCGTGAGAAAGTGTGGTATCCATTTTATGACTCATCGTGATGTTTTCTTCAGCCTAAAGTGATAGAGATGTGCAGGCTTGTACAGAATTGCCTCATGCTAAATTTTTCACATATTGCCCAGGCGTCACCCCCATTGCCTTTTTAAAATGGCGGTGGAAATGGCTTTGATCATGAAAACCGCACTCTTGAGCCACATCCAAAATACGTCGGCCTTGGCGCAGTAGCTTTTTGGCGAGCCTTAGCCTTTGCTGTATCTGATAGGCATGCGGTGGAAATCCATAGCGTTTTTGAAACTCGCGAACAAGATGAAAAGGGCTAATGCCGCCTAGTGTTGCAAGTTCTTCTAGGGAGACGTCAGCTTGCGGAAAGTCATCAAGAAATTCTTTAACCAAGGTTAATTGACGTTGCGCTGCTGGATTGTTTTGAGGCGATATCCGATGGGTACTGTGTTTCGCCGCGAGTTTAATCAAGGTGCCATACACCAAGGTTTCGCGCAGTAAGCGATTGTCCGAATTGGCTAAGGTGTCAAAAACCAGCCGAAGCTGCATGGCTAATTCAGGGTCGTAGACCACAGGCTGCGGAAAATAGGGGATGGCGATATTCGGTGCATTTAATTCTTCACTGAGTCTTTGAAACTGCTCTGGCACTGGGTACATGGCTTTGTACTCCCACCCGCCTTCAGTGGCGGAATGGCCGTTGTGCACTTCGTCTGCGTTAACAAGAATGATGCTGTCTTGAGGCGCAATGTGGTTACCCCCGGTGCGGAAAAAACGTTGCGCACCTTTTTCAATCACGCCGATGGTATAGCCTTCATGACTGTGGCGAGAAAAGTTTTGCGTCTCATATTTGGCATCAAGTAACTCCAATCCCCCCAGTTCTGAGGCAATTCGGAAATGCGCGACTTCCTTACTGTTCTTTTTCATTATTTGCCTTGTCTGTTGAGATGATTTGAGTGTACGCCAAACCTTTCCCTCATTTTTGTACAAAATTGCTCTCAATCCTATCGCTCGGCACAATTTAGCGGAACACGCTGGTTGTTTTTGTATGATTGGTTATTAAATCGGCAAATGATGTATGTGGTGGAGGTATATCTGGTTGTTGTGGCGCTGTTTCGGTAAAATCCGCGCCCTTGTTCCAAAAGACCAGAATAAAAATGATCGATATTACTATTTTGCCTGTTTATTTAACGGCAGTGATTGCATTGTTATTGTTGCCAGGGCCAGACATGCTGCTGATTGCCAGTTCTAGCATGAGTTACGGTAAGAAAGTTGGGCTATTTGCCAGTTTGGGCAATGCCACTTCGGGGATCATCTTAACCTTGCTCGCCGCTATGGGCGTTTCAGCGTTGATTGCCATGAGCCCTTTGGCTTTGAAAGCCCTCCATTTACTGGGCGGCGCGTACTTGCTCAAAATGGGTTGGGACTGCTTGCGAACTTCTCCAGCGCAAGCGCCGCAATCTCAACATGACAATGCAATGGCATTGACTTACTACCAACGCGCATTAATGAGCAATTTGCTTAATCCGAAGGCGTTGGTTTTCTTTGTGATGTTTTTGCCTCAGTTTGTGTCGAATAACATCTCTGCCTCTTCTGGTGAACAGATGTTGGCGTTAGGTTTGCTACTTAATGTTTTGGGTTTATTGTTCAATTTTGTGTTGGTTGCTTTGGCAGGCACGGTTGGTAAGAAGCTTTTGGACAATGCGACGTTTCGGCTTTATCAGCACAAAGTGATGGGGGCGGTGTTTGTTTTCTTATCTCTTTGGATGTTATTGAATTTTAACTCGTGATAGATTGTTTGACCTAAAAGCCGGCGCCGCTGGCTTTTTTCTTAACTAGGGCTCGTAATAGCAAAAACCAAAGCATAAAAAACTAAGCCGGCGCCGCTGGCTTTTTYYTTAACTAGGGCTCGTAATAGCAAAAACCAAAGCATAAAAAACTAAGCCGCGATGCTTACGTTTAGCGTTGCGGGTAACGGATCACACGGGAGGAAGGCGCATGGACTTGAAAACAGAATTTACCTTTGACCTGACAAAATGAAGAATTTGAAACCATTCGTCAGGGGATTCGTGCTTACAATGCTCAACATCTTCCTGATGGCGAAGTGAAAAAGATCGGCTGT
>NZ_NPKW01000174.1:0-1056 GCF_002265885.1 Vibrio sp. 03_296 | reverse complement strand
GAATGGCATGGTAAAGCGTCGAAGCCAAAAACAACACAATGATGCTCGACCCGTAAATCGCCATGCTGGCAATGGTCAGCCCATCGGCATGGTGCTCCGTAGCTTTCACCAACAGCATCACCAAACCAACAATACCAAAAATCATGCCTAACCCGTGTGTGGCCGCATTCGCCACTTCTTCACGCACACTATATTGACTGACTGACATAGCAAATACACTGAAACCTCTAATGGAATAGTTGCTCTAGTATGTCACACTTAGCTTACACGTGTAAGCTAAAAAGGTTAAATTTTGGTTATTTGATGTCGGCTTAAAAGTCAGAGCGTATTTTTCGCTTTTCCATCATCATGTGTAGTGTAATGCTAGGTCGTTTCTCTAAATAACCCAGCACTTTCTCTCCCGACCTGTTTTGCCGAAAAGTCCAAGTGGTAACACCAACTCTCGCTGTAGTTTTCCTAACCCCAGCAAACTTGCCAACATGCCTCTTCCCCCTTCACGATGGCGATCAATTTCAAACCATAACTTCAGTTCACTCGGGAACGATACGCACACTTCCAGCTCACGCCAACGACCATGAAATGGCCCAGTGGTTGGAACAAACTCAAACTCTTGCACAAAGGGCAGTTCAAAGCCTTTCACTTCTTCACACTCCACTTGGCGAATACGCAACCCTTGCTCTTCCAAAGCGGTAAAAATGCCGTCCATCATAGGATCAGGCCTTACGGTGAGCATGTCTTTGTCTGTAGGGTCAATCGCCAAAGCGATATCCAAACCGGTTTCCAACCACACTTTGGCATCACCAATGGTAATTGGGGTGTTGAACGGAATGTCTAACGCGACATCAAACACCCGCTCTTCACTCGGTTTGATGACAAACGCGTATGGCAGGCTCCAACTGGCCAGCACATGACTTTGTGGCACGCGGCGAGTTTGTTGCCCTTGAGAGCTGCTGCCGCGATCTTCTTTGACTTCCGCAATGTAGCGACAACACAGCTTCAAATGAATATTGTCGATCTCTTGCTCACTCGAACCGCCATAAACATGCACCTTAATGT
>NZ_NPKW01000173.1:0-717 GCF_002265885.1 Vibrio sp. 03_296 | reverse complement strand
GCATTGATCAAATTTGGTCGCAGCAGATGGAAGCGAATCCTCATGCTTGGTTATTCGGTGAATGGTCAATTGCCGATGCGATGTTCGCGCCGGTGGCGCTTCGTTTTGAAACGTATCAAATCCCGCTTTCGGAAACCGCTCAGCTTTATCAGAACAAGGTGCTGGCGAGTGCGCCAATCCAACGTTGGTTGGCGGAGGCAGCGTTGGAAACCGATATTGTGGAGGAAGATGAAGCGGGAGAGCCGATTTAGTCATCATTCTCGTATCGTTAGTATGGAAGCAGATAACACGATTTGTCTGTCTTTTCTTTTGTCTTGGTTTTTTATCGTCTTACCTAGCACCTAGCACCTAGCACCTAGCACCTAGCACCTAGCACCTAGCACCTAGCACCTAGCACCTAGCTCCTTCCCTTTTTTCYTAAATCCATCTATTTAATGTGGTTATTTGCTTGGAAAATACCTCTAAATGGGGTGTTTTTGCTTAAAAATTTGGCTCAAAAGAATATGAAATTGATTGCTTTATGATGTGTGTCAAATTGTAAACAAAAAAGCGGAGCGATATTGGTCAGCGTATATAGTTAACTTAGCAGCAGTATGTCGTGTTTATAGCGGTTTTCTCGGAGGAAACATGGATATGCGTCATCTTCGCTTTTTGTKKTTGTTTTGTTTTTTTCTCCTTGGCTCAGTGCGAGCCAACAGATTGTTTATATGGTTTCCG
>NZ_NPKW01000172.1:0-695 GCF_002265885.1 Vibrio sp. 03_296 | reverse complement strand
CCGTACGCAAGGGCAATGACAGCATCAAAGGCGTTGCAGACCTTGCACGGTAAAACCKTTGCGGTCAACCTTGGCTCAAACTTTGAACAGCTATTACGCGATTACGATAAAGACGGCAAAATCAATATCAAGACTTACGATACCGGTATTGAACATGATGTCGCCTTGGGACGCGCCGATGCATTCGTGATGGATCGTCTGTCAGCGCTAGAACTGATCAAGAAAACCGGTTTGCCACTACAATTGGCAGGTGAACCGTTTGAAACCATCGCTAACGCATGGCCATTTGTGAACAACGAACGTGGCGTGAAGCTGCAAGGTGAAGTCAACAAAGCCCTTGCTGAGATGCGCGCAGACGGTACGGTTGAGCAAATCTCAATCAAATGGTTTGGTGCAGATATCACCAAATAAAGCGAATACTGCTCGTCACAGTCTTTCTTTTTTAAGGTGGAATTTGCGATTCCACCTTTTGTTTTCTTTAAGGGTAACTGGTATGGGATTTGATTTTAACTACATGCTAGAGCTACTGCCGATTCTGCTCAAATACCTCGGCACCACCATGGAAATGGCGATTATTGGTCTGGTTTTCTCTTTGGTCTTGGCGGTAATACTGGCCAATATTCGTGTGTTCCGCGTCCCCATCCTCGATCCACTCAGCCAACTCTACATCAGTTTTTCCGTGGCACTCCGCTGCT
>NZ_NPKW01000171.1:0-587 GCF_002265885.1 Vibrio sp. 03_296 | reverse complement strand
CAGAATCAATTGCCCCGCGGTGCGAGCAATATCGATAACTTGCGGACAACAGTGCCGATAAATTCTGTGAGGTAGGCATAGCTCTCTTCCTTACTACTTGGCCGGTCGAAGTGCTCTCAGTGCCAATAGTAGCGCTGTGATACTGCGGGATTCACAAAAATCTAAGTGATGAAGAAGTTCTTCTGCCTGCGCGAGTGGCCAACGAACCACTTCAAGCGGCTCTGGCTCATCGCCTTCCAATGTTTCTGGATAACAGATCTTGTGCCAAAAACAGCGTCATTTTGCTTGAGAAATAGGAAGGAGCCAGCACCACTTGCTTCAATGGTCGTTATGTTTCGCGCCAAAGCCGATTTCTTCTTTCAATTCCCGATCCGCTGCTTGTTCGGCGCTTTCTCCCTGATCAATAAGCCCTTTAGGGAAGCCAAGCTCATAGCGCTCTGTACCTGCAGCATACTCTCTCACTAATAATAGGTCACCTTGCTCAGTAACGGGAACCATCATCACGGCATTTTTACCGCTCGGCTTGAGGCGTTCGTAAATTCGCTCTTCGCCGTTGGAGAAACGCAGTTCAAGGCTTTCGATAGAAA
>NZ_NPKW01000170.1:0-685 GCF_002265885.1 Vibrio sp. 03_296 | reverse complement strand
ACAATCTGATGGTGGCTATAGCTCAGTTGGTAGAGTCCCGGATTGTGATTCCGGTTGTCGCGGGTTCGAATCCCGTTAGCCACCCCATTCTTTCTTTAAAGAATAAAATTTCGGTGAATAGCGCAGCTTGGTAGCGCATCTGGTTTGGGACCAGAGGGTCGGGGGTTCGAATCCCTCTTCACCGACCACATTGAGAAAAAGGCTCTACAGCAATGTAGAGCCTTTTTCGTATCTGGTGATATTTGTTTGGGATCTGGGGGCGGGAGCTGGAATCCCAGCCGTGTTGAATTCCTCTTCACCGCCCACTGTAGAAAGCCTGCTTTTTGTTGCAGGCTTTCGTTGTTTGGCATGCTGACTAAAACGTCTGTGCGATCTTCTTCTCTCTACTTCTCTCTACTTTCTCTCTACCTTCTCTCTACCTTCTCTCTACCTTCTCTCTACCTTCTCTCTACCTTCTCTCTACGGTTCTCATTTTCTTGCCTCAACCCACGAGCCTTACTGAGTATGCCGATGCGCTGGCTTTTGTCTCTGATGAGAGACTTTTAAGGCTTTCTAAGCGGAGTTGCTGATGAACCTCTCAATCTGAGAGGAAATCTCCTCTTTCTCTATAACGTGTGTTTTTTTTCTGTCTATATTTTAGTTTCTTGGCATTTAACACTCTGATTTCAAACACCAGTGAGTTCCT
>NZ_NPKW01000017.1:0-3262 GCF_002265885.1 Vibrio sp. 03_296 | reverse complement strand
GGCAGTTTCAAAGGCAAGAGAATGATCAAAGGTGGACGGATGCAAGTAAGGACTGTTTTATACATGGCCATGATGTCAGCGATGCAATGTAACCCTGTATTTAAAGAAACATATCAACGACTTTTGGCTGCTGGAAAACCCAAAAAAGTAGCGCTCATTGCCTGCGTCAGAAAGATGGTAGTTATTCTAAATTCAATGCTTAGAGATGGCTGTATGTGGAATGGCAGATAGCGCCAAAAATTAACTATTGACGCCATAGTCTCTTGTTAGGCTAATTTTACGATCGATGCTCTCCAATAAGTGATAAGCACAATCAATATCGTCCATGGCATCGCGTACCACCAAATGTAAGACGCATCACTATCTGCTAGATAAAAATAGATAACCAAGAAAACACTTAAAAGCAACGATATTGTATAAGCGAACCATAAAACCACACACACATCATTACTGAACTGAGACATTGTCACTCCACGTTCAGCACAAGCCGCAAAAACCAAACCAAAACCAATTGCTCCACCAACAGTAATATGAATAAATGAAAGCGGAATTAAAAACCAAAGTGACATCATTCTCTCCCTGATTAGCCTAACGCCCGCTTAAGTGGTGAGCAACGCTACCACCTTACCTAAATCATACCACCGTAAACACGAAACCCAACCTTGAACTGAAAATGCCAAGCGTTGGGAATCACTCTTAAATGCTTTGTTAAATTGCTATTTTCCGTAGCTTTGCATTTGCTGATAACACGATTGAGCCACCTGAAATACGCCTTACGCAAAAATAGCCACCTGACGACGAAAGTTGGTGTACCTGAAGTGAATCTGAGTCAAGCCTGTCAAACCAGTATGGAGCTAAAGAGCATTGAGCAGAACCTGTCGCTAGATCTTCAGATATACCAATTTTGGGCGCAAAATATCTTAATACGTACCCATTTTCGCCATTTGCTGCAGTCACGATTAAAGCATGGTAATTACCAAGCTGTTTAAAGCGCATGTCATCAGGCTTAAAATCTCTTACAGATTCTATTGAGGGCAAGACTATAACTAAGTCTCGAGTTGAAAATACGTCAATAGCACCAACTGCCAAATCCGCTATTTCTGGCGGAACGACACATGTTTCACCTTTCCAGCTAGGCATCTCAAGAGTATACGCACCATTCTTTTTGGCAATTGAGACTTCTCCGTATTTGCTACTGAAAAGTACACTATCGAGTTTGTACTTAGAGATGATTGCAGCACCAGCCCCTAAGCTACCATGCCCACACAGGTTAATTTCCCCATCCAGCGCAAACCAACGAATGTGAAACTGTCCATTAATTTTGATGACAAAAGAGGTAACTGGAAGTCCTGCTTCACAAGTTATTTTCTGTAACTCTTCATCAGAAAGCCAACTATCAAGCTCTAATACACCACAAGGGTTACCAGAAGCCGACTCACCACCAAACACATCATATGTTTCTAATTTGATAATTCACCACCCTCGATTGCAATTTAACGCCGCGTTAAGGGGTGAGTGCCGCCTAAACCTGCTCTCCGCAAACCACTTTCACCACCAAAATCACCGCATACCAAAAATGCCACGCGGCACGAATCCCACTTCTTGGATTCAAGTACGAAGTGCGACACCTCTGAACATAAAAACAGTAAGGTGCGATAATCATGAACTTTGCTCCCGCCAAGAAGTAAAAAACATGAAATACACACACCTCACTGAGAACGAAAGGTATATGATTTCTGCGCTCAGAAAGCAAGGAATTAGTACCGCTGAAATAGCTAAACAACTGGGGCGTCACAAAGCCACTATCTATCGAGAAATTGAACACAATTGTCGTTACAACAAGTTCTTCGATAGGTACTCTTATCAACCAGAGCGGGCACAGCAAATGGCGCGAAACCGGCTGAGTCGTTCACGCAGAAATAAGCGCTATACCAAACTTGACTTCAAGCTACCTGAAGCCTTGCTACGACTGGATTGGAGCCCTGACCAAATCGTCGGCTACCTAAGAATGAGAGGCTATCCAACAATGAGCCACGAGCTCATTTATCAGCACGTTTGGAACGACAAAGCTCTCGGTGGAACACTATGGAAACACCTACGCCAATCTACTAAGCAAAGGCGTAAGAGGTACAACTCAAAAGACAGYCGAGGGCGGCTGGCAAATAAGCGTCATATTACCGAAAGACCAGAAAACGCTGAGCATCGAAAAGAGCCTGGTCATTGGGAAATTGATACCGTCGTTGGCCGCGGAACCAAGCACTGTATCGTGACTTTAGTCGACAGAATGACTGGTTACACTTTTATCGGGCAAATGGATGATAGAACAAGCGAGTCGCTCAACGTAAGAATGAGCAAAATCATGACCCGCTCTGACTTACCTTTTAAGACGATAACTTCGGATAACGGCACTGAATTYCATGGTTACGCACAACTAGAAAAACATCATAACTGTCTGTTTTACTTTGCAAATCCATACCAMTCATGGGAGCGAGGCACTAATGAAAACACCAATGGTTTGATACGACAATACTTACCAAAACGAACTTCCATGTCACACGTGACACAGAAGCTATGCAATGAAATTGCACACAAATTAAATACGCGCCCACGCAAAAGACTTGGGTATAGAACACCACTGGAGTATATTCATGCGCATCTTTAAAAAGTGTCGCACTTCAAACTTGATACTAAGTGCGAAACTTACCGCTTTCTGAGTACTACCAACCTTAATCCAGGTAGTCTGGCGTATGTAAGTTTGTACCGCAGACTTTGCACTTATAATCACCTGTAGGTTCACCTTCCATTAGCGCACTTGCTATTGCAGCGAAAAAACCTGAAAAGAAACCTTTAACTTCTGTTTCCATGGTTTCATCAGATTTTGAGAAACTTTCATACTTATGAAGCGTCACCTTCTTGCAATTACAGCAGAACGCTTTGGTTTCTTCAGAACCGTATGTTTGAACCAACTTGATTATCTCCCAAAACCTATTTTTTCACCTAGCAACTAACGCCGCGTTAAGGGGTGAGTGCCGCCTAAACCAAGTTTCCGCAGACCACTTTCACCACCAAAACTCACTGCAAACCAAAAATGCCACGCGGCATGAATCCCTCTTAAACGCCTTGTTATGCTTAAGCTTCAATGAGTTACGTTTTACTCAAAACAAGATTAACTCGACTTTGATTTACAAACAAAAACCAAAACGTAGAAAACCGAAATGAATCATAGTTTTGATAATCAGACTAGGAATTTTGGCAAATCTGG
>NZ_NPKW01000169.1:0-533 GCF_002265885.1 Vibrio sp. 03_296 | reverse complement strand
TTGTACGTTCAAGCGGTTAGAGATTTGCAGACCTGCTGCGTCATCTTTTGCACTGTTGATTTTGAAACCTGAAGACAGACGCTCCATCGAAGTTTGTTGTGCGCTGTTTGCGTTATTCAGGTAACGCTGTGCTGTCATTGCTGCTACGTTTGTATTTACATTCACTGCCATGATGAATTCTCCAATTGATTTTCCGATATTACGGTTTCCGACGTCTCGGAAAACCAAGTAGTTCTCTCAAAGTTACTTCTATTAACGGCTCGGTTTGGAAATCCTTTAGGAAAAAAATGCGATTTTTTTGAAAAAGTTTGTTTGAAGGGGTTTTCGTGATTAAAGCGGTAAAAAGTGTAAAAACATCAAAAATAGGACTAAAGATTTGACATGCATTGTCGATAAGAGCGGTTGACTTTTTTCCAGCCCACTCCTGTTAACTTGCTCCCTTTCGTGTCGCAAGCGCTATCCAAGTCATCCCAACACTTATCCCAGCAGGGTCAACGCGAGATTCGGTCCCTTTTTCGCCTGCGCCAAAATGG
>NZ_NPKW01000168.1:0-646 GCF_002265885.1 Vibrio sp. 03_296 | reverse complement strand
TGATTTCTAATTTAGCCTTAATAAGGTACTAGGTACTAGGTACTAGGTACTAGGTACTAGGTACTAGGTACTAGGTACTAGGTACTAGGTACTAGGTACTAGGTACTAGAATCCTAGATGATACCCATGTCTTTGCCCACTTCGATGAAGGCATCAATCGCGCGGTCTAGTTGCTCGCGTGAGTGCGCTGCAGACATTTGCGTACGAATACGCGCTTGGCCTTTTGGCACTACAGGGAAAGAGAAACCAATGACGTAGATGCCTTTTGCAAGCGCACGCTCAGCAAACTCTGCGGCCACTTTGGCATCGCCTAGCATGATTGGAATAATGGCGTGTATCGGCACCACCCATGGTGAAGCCAGCCGCTTCCATACGGGTGCGGAAGTGCGCTGCGTTTCCACTAGGCGTCACGTAGATCGCCACTTTCTTGTAGCAAATCCAATACGCGAATTGAGGCTGCAACAATCGCTGGTGCCACTGAGTTTGAGAATAGGTATGGACGAGAACGCTGACGTAGCCAGTCGATCACTTCTGCTTTTGCGGATGTGTAACCGCCTGATGCGACCACCCATTGCTTTACCAAGTGTGCCAGTGATGATGTCGATGCGATCCATCACGTTATGGTACTCGTGCGTACCAGGCGCCG